>JAZNJZ010000086.1:0-9401 GCA_045578325.1 Eubacterium sp. | reverse complement strand
CGCGAGAAAATTTGCATGATTGATAATAAGGAGGAAGAAAATGAGACAACTTAGGAAAGGATGCTACTATCTATAACCTTGGTAATGGAAAATGTAAGGCAGAGTTTTATGCAGGGGATGTGCGATTTATCGATGATGATGGGAAATTAAAAGACTATGATACGTCATTGGTTCGCACAGAGGAGGCCATCGGGGATTATATGTATGAGACTGCTGAAAGCGATAAGATGTCTTACTTTCCAGAAAAAATATCGGAAGAGACACCTGTTTTAACAGAATATGACCGCTATGAGGTAGGCATACATTCTGATGTGAATAGAAAGGACACAAACAAATCAGAAAAGGGAAAGATCGATACAGAGAAAGTAACAGACTTATATGCAAATCAAGAAGAAAAGAAAGTTTCTATCAAATATGGTGGAATCTGGAAAAGTACTCGATTAGAATATGAGTCTACAAATGATGGGCTAAAAGAAAGCATTATATTGACAGATGCGTCAGCGCCCTTCAAGTATACTTTTGTTATTACGACAAAGAATTGCTGTATTGTGACACAGAAACAGTTAATGCAAGATGGTGTGGAGGCGAAGAAAAATATCAAAACTGGAGAAGGCGAGTCATTATATCTTTATGATATGGAAACGAAAAAGCTAGTAGGCAGTTTACCTGCAGGATATATGATGGATATGACAGGCGACTATAGTGAAGGTTGTAGCTATTCTTTGAGATTGAAGACGGAAGAGAAGAGTGAAACTGACACAAAGTATTCTTATGAGATGGTTCTTACTGCAAACAAAGAATATCTTCAATCTGCAGAGCGCAAGTATCCCGTAACTATTGATCCGAGTATAACATGGACTAGCAAGGCTGCACAGACTTCGTCTGCCTATGTGTGCAAGAGTAGTCCTAACTCGACGTATACCGATGAGAATACCAATATCTTGTGTGTTGGCAAGCGCAATACATCGTCTAGTGTATGCCGTTCGTATATAAAGTTTGAAGGAGTTAATGCGGCATTAGCAGATATGTATGTAGACAGGGCAACGCTTACATTGAATACAACTCAGGCAAACACAGGTATGTCGGTCTATGTTAGAAATGTATGTTCTTCATGGAACGCAGGCACCATTACATACAATTCCCAGCCAAAGAAGATAGAAGGTGTTTTAGGAAGTTTTAAAACTACAAAATCTGGAGAAAAAATACAGGTTTCTTTAGATGCCAATATGTTGTATAATTATGTGAGGAATGAGGAATCTTTGTATGGTGTTGAATTGACGGATTCTAATGATGATAGCAACATCTCGTCTACAAAAACAGTGTGGATCTATAATTCACTATCGATGAACAATACAAAGATACCAAAGTTAGAAGTAGAATATTATGATGTGGATGAGACGACAACTCCTCAGTTAAAATATCAAGTATATCGTAAGGGTGCTGGTTGGAGTACATGGGAAGAAGATGGGGAAACAGCAGGTGACTTGAATGAGAGTCGAAAACTTCGTGCGTTGAAGATGGATTTTGAGGCGAATGGATTTAATGTGGGAACGGTGAAGTATCGTGCATATTTTGAAAATTCTGGCTGGACTGACTGGAAAAGTGAAGGGGAAAGCGTTGGAAATATTAATTCCGACGAAAACATGAAGACGGTGGAGATGAAGGTGCTTTCTGGTAATAATCTATCTGGTCAATCGATTTATTATAGTGTTTATTATCGAACTTATATAAAAAATCGTGGTTGGATTGGCTGGGCAAAGAATGGAGAAACAGCTGGGGACTATTCAAATGGATCCTGTGTAGAGGGGATTCAAGCGGTGGTTGTTCCTGTACTACGGCATAAACGGTGGTATAGTTTAAATGGAGAAAATGATGTTGGATATTTTTTCGATATTAATTTTGACCAAGCGGTTGGTGAGAAATCCAAATTATATGGCATTGCATCTATTTTTTATGACCCAAAACTTGCTGTGAAAAATAAACTTAAGATTGTTACTTATACCCAAAATGGAAGTGTTGATTCTGGGAGCACAGAGAAAGAATTTTCTTTTTATGGTGGGACAGAAGAAAATTACATAACGGGATATACAATCGAAGCAGAGAATAAGGATTTGGCAGCAAAATATGATGCTGAGCATGTCGCAAGCGCTACGGATCCTATGGTTATGGAGGAAAGTTGGGCGAAAAACGAAAATATATCGGGTACTAAAACGAAAGAAGGTGCATTAGAAATGTTTTGTGCACGATTGGTGCCAAAAGATTATGTTGAAGGTGAAAGGGCGTGCTATTCGGATAGATTTCTTGTGCAAGAAGATGGGTATTCATTTGATAATAGAAATACAAGTTTTGAATATGACGATGACTATAGGATTCCACAAGAAAAATATATTGCGATATATGGGGAGACGGAAGGGAAGAATATTTTCAAGAATAGTAAGGAGTGGGCAGGGAGTTGTTTTGGGATGTGTCTATCTGCGCTTTTGTTCTACAATGAATATTGGGAACCCAGAGAGTTTGCTAGTGGTATAGATAAAGGTGCGCAATCGGCAGGTCGTTTATACATACAACAAAACAGAAAATCAAGAAGTTTAACAAATTTAATCGAATATTGTCAAATTTCTTGGGGGTTACAAGGACAAGGGGAAGATTATGTATCGACTTTAAAAAACTATCCCCAAATTATTGAATTGTTGCAGGAGATGAATGGAAAATCCTCATATATTATGATAATGAGTAGTGACGAAGGAGACCATGCAGTAATTCCACTTGATATACAACATATAGGAGGCGAAAAATATGAGATACAGATGTATGATGTCAATGCGCCGAGGGTGATTTCAAGAGCGATTATAGACAACAATTCATTTTCATATGGTAATTTTTACGATGCAAGACTTTTGAATATTGATCAATGGATGGATGATAAAGAGGAAATTTATCAGCAGATTCAGGAACTTGTAGTAGGTAAAGAATAAGGAGAAGGAGTGAAAGGAAATGCGAAAGACAATTTCAAAAATCATTATTATGAGTATGCTGGTGGCGGTATGCCCTGTTACATCGGAGGCGGCAACCAAACCAAAGCTAGGTAACAAAACCATTTCGCTAAAGGTGGGAAAAACCAGAATACTCAAAGTTAAGAATACGAAGAAAAAGGCACGATGGAGTATCAAGTCTGGTAAAAAGTATATCAGGCTGAAAGCGAAGAAAAAAGCGAGCGTGAAAATTTATGGTGTCAAAAAAGGAACAGCAAAAGTTCGTTGTGAGGTTGGAAAGAAAAAGTTAATTTGCAAAGTGAAGGTGCATGCTTCTAAGAAAGACACGCCAGCAATTAAGGCAACGCCAACCATATCTCCTCAGGTGACACAAAGTGCTGCTTCGCCAACATCGTCGGAATTGCCAACAGTAACCGAAGAACCTGTTAAGAAAAATGAAGAAGACGTTGCTGCTCTTGTGAAGCTCATTTCGGTGCAGAATGCCTATGGAGCCCACGTAGACTCAGATCCGTCATCCGCGGCATATACTTGGGATGAAGAAGGGAGACTAGTTGGGATTAAATGGGATAGCTGCGGGCTGTCGGGGGAACTCTCATTAGCAGAATTACCGGCATTGAAAGTTTTGGAGTGTACATCAAATTCATTAGAGGCTATAAATGTTAGGGAAAATGAAGCGTTAGAGGAACTTTATGTGGGGAATAATCTTTTGAATGAGCTTGATGTGTCTCAAAATGCTAAGTTGCGTGGGTTGTTCTGTTTTGGCAACATGCTTGAAAGTTTGGACGTAAGCGGGCTTTCTATGCTGGAAGAGTTGATGTGTGGTGACAGTAGTACTATGACAACTCTCAATCTAAAGGGGTGCATAGCGCTTAAAGAATTGTTTTGCTCGGATAGCAGTATTGAGACGCTGGATCTTTCAGATTGCGTAAAATTGGAACGTTGTTTTGTAGATAACAATAAATTAACTCAGTTAGATCTTCATAAGAATAAAAACTTAGTTAGAGTAAATTGTAGCAATAATCAGTTAACGGAGATAGATGTATCAGACAATCTGTTGTTGCAAATATTTGAGTGCAACGGTAATCAGTTGCGTGAGCTGGATGTAACAAAAAATTTGTTATTGGATACCTTTTATTGTGAAAACAACAACCTGACAGCGATAGATGTGCAACAAAACACCGAATTGTCCGACTTTAATTGTCATAATAATTTATTGACAGCAATCGATGTAAGTAAGAATGTTAAATTGACAAGATTGGTATGCTCGGAGAACCAGTTGTTAGAACTGGATGTCAGTGGTTGTCCATACTTAGATGTATTGCTCTGTGAGGATAATCAGTTGGAAGTGCTGAATGTCAGTGGTTGTGTGTGGTTGGGTGAGTTGGTGTGTCGAAACAATAATATTCGAGTATTGGATGTAAGTAGTTGCGTAAATCCCCTTACCCTTAGATGTGAGGATAATGATATGGAAAGGTTAATTGTCCAAGAAAATCAGCGTATGGAGTTCTTTCATACCGAACAAGTAATGATCGTTACTCCATCGGGTGAGGTGATTTCAAGCGGTGTATATGAAGGGTTTGTGACGGGACCCAATGATATTATTATGGAGTAGTGGGACTTTCGAAGTAGCAGAATGGTTTTGATTCAGAGAAAGTTTCGTTTTGTGTGACTGTTACTTTTGCGTCTGTGGTAAGGGTAGGAAGGTTACCGATTTTGAAAATATTTCGACAACCATATGTGTACGGGTGATACAGAAAAATCTGGCCTTGTCCTGCTGCGTCGGATAAGTTATCTAAGATGGCGTTTTTTATCAGTAAGATTTGGGTAAAAATGTAAATTTTGTGGGATAAGAATGAGAAAAAAGGGCGAATTATCGGATGTTTTAGAGGAATCTTGGTGAAAAGGCGGTAAAAAAGCGGAATTTGACTGATAAGGGAAGAAAAAAATGCTTTTTTATCTGAACAGATGTTTACGAGGTGTAGAAAAAGGCTCCGCGCCAGATCCCATGGCTAGAAGCCATGCTGATTCTTCGCCTGCTGTCGCAGGCTCATCATCCATGCGAACGCAGTTCGCTATGCTGCGCCCTATAAAATCAAAAAAGAGACAAATCGTGTAAGCAAGCTTACGATTGTCTCTTTTCCGATTTTGCATGGCTTAAGCCTTGCGTGATATTATTTATAAGGTGTTTTTTACGTTGAAAAGTTGTCAACCGAATGTCATCATATCCTAAGGGGAGGTAAAAGTCAAGGTGTAAAACGCAAGTCCTTGATACTATTATTTATTAATGAAAATACCTTACTTTTTAAAAAATATCGACAAAATGGATTAATTTTATAAAGTCACTATGGACGTTGTGGGATTTTAGTGTTATACTAGTACATTGAAATGGCGATTTGACGCTAGGGATGCCACGGATGTATGGCGATTATACGAGATAGAATGGAAGAGTGTTATGAAAAATGATCAGTTAGATAAGATTGATAAGAAGATTTTGATGATTTTGCAGAAGGACGCTAGAACTCCAGTGAAGGAGATTGCGCAGGAAGTGTTTTTGACGGCGCCAGCGGTGTCTGCCCGCATCAATAATTTGGTGAAGGAAAACTACATTACTGGTTTTCATGCAAGCTTGAATCCGGAGCTTTTGGGGTATCACATTAAGGCATTTATCAATCTTGAAGTGGAACCACAGGATAAGAAGGCGTTTTATCAGTACATTGAGGGCTGCTTGAATGTGGTGGAGTGCAACTGTGTGACCGGGGATTATTCCATGTTGTTACAAGTGCAGTTCAAGAGTACGGTGGAACTGGATCAGTTCATC
Organism: Eubacterium sp.; assembly: GCA_045578325.1. Taxonomy (GTDB): domain Bacteria; phylum Bacillota; class Clostridia; order Lachnospirales; family Lachnospiraceae; genus Eubacterium_F. The sequence goes on along the minus strand of JAZNJZ010000086.1, from coordinate 3,590 downwards.
GGGGAGCTACAGGTTTATGGAAGAACGAAGACATTGATTGTATTTTCAACGACCATTGAGCATAGAGGAATTCAGATTGAATGTATGCAGGAAGAGAAAAAGGAGGAAGTGTGATGAACATCACAATGTTGAAAGGAAAGATACATCGAGCGACGGTTGTTCAGGCGGAGCTTAATTATGTAGGAAGTATTACCGTGGATCCAGTATTGATGGAGGCCGCTGGTATTTTAGAATATGAAAAAGTTCAGATCGTGGATGTGGAAAATGGAAGCCGTTTTGAGACCTATACCATTGCCGGAGAGCCGGATTCTGGTATGATCTGCTTGAATGGGGCAGCGGCTCGCCAGGTTCAGGTGGGGGACCACATTATCCTTATGGCGTATTGTGATATGACACCGGAAGAGGCGAAAACCCACAAACCGAAAGTGGTATTTGTAGACGACGACAACCACGTCAAACGAGTTTCTACTTATGAGAAGCACGGTCAGCTGGGATAAATAATACATTGAACGGAGAACCATTATGTTAAAGGGAAAGACAGTTGTACTTGGAGTGACGGGAAGCATCGCGGCGTACAAGATGGCAAATCTTACTAGTATGCTGACGAAACTTCATTGCGATGTGCACGTAATCATGACGCAAAATGCGACAAATATCATCAACCCGATTACTTTTGAAACCCTGACAGGGCACAAATGTCTGGTGGATACATTTGATCGCAATTTTAATTATAATATCGAACATGTGGCATTGGGGGACAAGGCAGATGTTGTGCTGGTGGCACCGGCTTCCGCCAATGTTATCGGGAAAATGGCAAATGGCATCGCAGATGATATGCTGACGACGACGCTACTTGCTTGCAAATGTAAAAAAATCGTGGCACCGGCCATGAACACCAATATGTACGAAAATGTAGTGGTGCAGCACAATTTGCAGAAGTTAAAAGACTTTGGGATGGAAGTCATTGAACCAGATTGTGGCATGCTGGCTTGCAAAGCAGTTGGCAAAGGGAAGCTTCCATCCGAAGATGTTTTGCTGGAATACATTTTGCGTGAGATTCATTTGGAAAAAGATCTGGCAGGGAAAAAAGTGCTGGTGACAGCAGGGGCGACTCGTGAGGCATTGGATCCAGTGCGATTTATTACCAATCATTCCACTGGGAAAATGGGCTATGCGTTGGCCAAGGTGGCTATGTACCGCGGAGCTGACGTGACGTTAGTAAGTGCTCCCACCAATCTGGAACCACCGATTTGTGTAAATTATATTCCTGTGGTAAGTGCAGCGGATATGTTTGAGGCGGTGACGTCTCGTGCGCCAGAGATGGATATTATCATCAAAGCGGCGGCGGTGGCGGACTACACGCCAGTTTCCTACAGTGAGGAAAAGATCAAGAAAAAAGAGGGCGACAATGTTCTGGAGCTTGCCCGAACCAAAGATATTCTTGCTCATCTTGGGGCAAACCGAAGAGAGGGGCAATTTATCTGTGGATTTTCTATGGAAACGGAAAATATGTTGGAAAATTCTCGCCAGAAGCTAAAGAAAAAGAACGTTGATCTTATCGTGGCGAACAATCTTCGCACCGAAGGCGCGGGATTTGGAGTGGATACCAATGTAGTGACATTGATCATGGAAGAAGGAGTCGTAGAACTGCCTTGTATGTCCAAGGAAGAAGTGGCAGCGGCAGTGCTGGATGCGATTGTGAATAAATAAATGTGTAGAGACTATCGTGTGGTGCGGTGGTCTCTTTTTGCGTTGAAAACAAGGGCAAGGGCTAAATGTAAGATGTTTACAAAAGTAACAGAAAGTTAATATCTTTTTTGGGACAATATGCGTTATAATAGAACTATCAATAAATGATCAAAGGAGGTTTATCAAAAATGGGTAGATTTACATTACCAAGAGACATTTATCACGGAAAGGGCTGTCTGGAAGAGTTGAAGAACTTGAAAGGCAAGAAAGCGATCCTCGTTGTGGGTGGAGGGTCCATGAAACGCCAGGGCTTCCTTGATAAGGCAGTGAACTATTTGAAAGAAGCAGGTATGGAGGTTGAGTTGTTCGAGGGCGTTGAGCCAGATCCTTCCGTGGAGACTGTTATGAAGGGTGCCGAGGCAATGCGTGCATTTGAACCAGATTGGATCGTGTCCATGGGTGGTGGATCACCAATCGATGCGGCAAAAGCAATGTGGGCATTTTATGAGTACCCAGAGACAACATTTGAAGATCTGTGCATTCCATTTAACTTCCCAGAGTTGAGACAGAAAGCAAAATTTGCGGCGATTCCTACGACTTCAGGAACAGCCACAGAGGTTACCGCATTTTCGGTAATTACAAACTATCAGACGGGAGTAAAATATCCACTGGCTGACTTCAACATCACACCAGATGTCGCTATCGTAGATCCAGAGTTGGTAGAAGGACTTCCAGCAAAGCAGGTTGCTTACACAGGTATGGATGCATTGACTCATGCCATTGAGGCATATGTTTCTACCTTGAACTGTTCTTTCACAGATCCACTTGCGATTCAGGCTATCGAGATGGTATTTGATCACTTGGAGGCATCCTACAACGGAAACATGGTTTCCAGAGAAGAGATGCATTACGCTCAGTGTCTTGCAGGAATGGCATTCTCCAATGCATTGTTGGGTATCGTACATAGTATGGCACATAAAACAGGTGCTGCGTTCTCTACCGGACACATCACACATGGTTGTGCTAACGCAATGTACTTACCATTTGTTATCAAATACAACGCAATGGATCCAATCGCAAGCAAAAGATATGCAGAGATCGCTCGCAAGATGGGACTTGTTGGTTCCTCCGAGAAAGCATTGGTAAAAGCACTTTGCGACAAGATCGATGACATGAATGTAAAACTTAACATTCCTAAGACTTTGAAGGAATTCGGCATCATCGAAGACGAATTCAAAGAGAAGATCGCTGGAATTTCTGAGCGTGCAGTAGGAGATGCATGTACAGGTTCAAACCCAAGAGAAATTGATCCTGCTACCATGGAAAAACTCTTCAACTGTATTTACTACGGAACAGAAGTAGACTTCTAGTAGGCTTTAAGCCGTGCAAAATAGAAAAAGTGCGTTTCTGTAAGCTTGCTTACAAGAAAACGCACTTTTTTTATTTTATAGGGCGCAGCCCGAGATGATGAGCCACAAAGTGGCGAAGAATGTGCACGGCTTAAAGGATAGGGCGCAGCATAGCGCCGGAGGCGCATGAGATGATGAGCTTGCGTCAGCATAGCGAACTTCGTTCGCATGGAAGAATTGGCACGGGTTAAAGTGGTATAACAAAAGGAAAAGAACCCTTCCTGCGATTACTTGCGGGAAGGGTTCTTTTTCAATGAGAAAAGTAACGTATAAGTCACGCTTTACAAAGCGTAATTTGCACATCTTTGGTCAACACATCTGTATAACTATAAGAGATGGTTTGACTTGTATTTTCTGCTTCATTTTTTACCGTGATTAAAAAAATGCTTGGGAATGTCTCTGTGATAACACCTTCTGTGACATCCACCTTATGTCTCCCTAGATTGCAACGAATCAATACTTTGCTGCCAATGTGCTTGCTCACGGCTTTTC
>JAZNJZ010000085.1:0-16471 GCA_045578325.1 Eubacterium sp. | reverse complement strand
AATGTACATTGGCTTTTTTGAGTGTGTTAATGATGAGGAAGTAGCGAAATTGATTTTTTGTGAGGCTGAGAAATATGCGAAAAAATTGGGATATCTGCATCTGGTTGGTCCGGTGGATGCTTCTTTTTGGCATAAGTACCGCTTGAAAATCAATCATTTTGAGAGCATTCCATATACTGGAGAGCCGTATAATTTGGATTATTATTTTGATATGTTTCACAATAATGGATTTGTTGTTTGTCAGCATTATGTGTCCAATATATATAATAAAGTGGAATCAGAAGAGCCATTGTATGATGGGCGTTTCAATAAATTTCGAGAAATGGGATATCGGATTATTAGTCCAGATGTAAATGATTTTGACATTGTAATTCGGGAATTGTATGAGCTTCTTACGGAGCTGTATAAGGATTTTCCGATTTACAAAGAGCTTTCTTATGAGGATTTTTACCAAGTGTTTTCTAGTTATCGCTATATACTAAATATGAATATGGTTAAGATGGCATATTACAAGAAAAAGGCGGTTGGCTTTTTTGTGGGAGTGCCGGACTATGGGAATCGTGTATACCATCTAAATCGTTTAGGAAATTTGTTAAAGGTATTTTCGCTAAAGAAAACACCGATGCGTTATGTAATGCTTTATATTGGTGTGGACAAGGCGCACCGTGGTCTGGGAAAAGCGTTAATTGGTAGTGTGATGGAGGAACTAAGACAGTGCGGGCTTCCGTGCGTTGGCGCTTTGGCACAGGATGGAAAAGTGACGCAGAAATATGGCGAAGAACATATTGAACAGTGCTATGAATATGTGTTAATGGAAAAGAGGTTAGAACAATGATGAATTTAGAGCATGTGTTAGCAACCAATTATCAAAAATGGAAAAACAAAGAGCATTTTTTTGAAAAGGTAAATGGTACATATAAGGGAATAACCTATGGTGAGTTTTTTGATCATGCCAAGATATTAGCAAATAATCTGATAGAACGTGGATTAAAGGATCAGTACATTATGATCTATGGGGAGAATAGTATTAAGCTCATGTTGGCTGATTTTGCGGTAATTCAATACGTGGGAGTTAGTGTGGGGGCTTCTAAGGAGTGGAAATACGATGATGTTCTGCAAGCAGTAAAGAGATTTGATATTCCATGTTTGATATATGGGGAAGAGAAAAAAGCGGTGGTGGAAAAACTTTCCGTTGAGTTACCGAGCTTGATGTGCATTTCCATGGATTCCTTTACAGAAATGATTGAAACAGGAGATAAAAGTGCAATTTGTCCTATAAGAGACGAGAACTTATGTTGTAAGATTGTGTTTTCCAGTGGTACGACAGCAGATCCTAAAGCAGTAATGCTTTCTAAGAAAAATTTGTTTTCAGGTGTAGATTCTTTATATAGACGTTGTCAGTTTAACGAACATGATGTGGATTACTTGTTTCTTCCGTTAAGTCACACGTACGGAGAAATTTACAACTTTTTGTTCTCGTTAATATTTGGATTTTCGGTATATTTGTGCTCCGGAATTTCCGAAATGGGGAAAGAGATTTTGACAGTAAATCCAACGATATTTTGTGGAGTACCAGCAGTGTTCCGTACTTTTTATGAAAATTATGGGGATAACATTCATATGGCTTTCGGGAATCGAATCAAATATCTGTTTTGCGGTGGTGCGTACTTTGAAGAACGAATTCGCAAGGCATATATTGAAAGCGGATTGCAAATGATGGGAGCATATAGTTTAACCGAAACATCCGCAACTTTTTCAATCCAATATCCTGGGGACTCGGATACGTTAACTGCTGGAACAATTGCAGAAGATATTGATGTGAAAATACTAAATCCAGATGAGGATGGGGTTGGAGAGATTGTGGTAAAGGGGGACAATATCTTTCTTGGATATGCGGGAGATGAGGAAACCACAGCAAGAGTATTTACAGAAGATGGGTACTTTCGGACTGGTGATCTGGGGTACACTCGTCCCGATGAGAGAACGGGAGGTAGAAGGCTTTACATTACAGGTCGGATTAAGAAGATTTTAATTGGTGAAAATGGTATGAACATCGAGCCGACACACATTGAAGCACGAATATGTGAGAAAAATGCCAATATTAACAAGGCATTGCTTCATATCCAAGATGGGAAGTTGAGTTGTCGTGTGTATTTGAAAGAGAAAGAGCAACGAGACTGGGATATATTTTTTGAAGAAATCAATGCAACGCTTCCAAAGTATGAAAATATTAGGCATTACGAGGTGACATTGGATTCGGTGGAAAAACGGTTGAAACAATGATGACTTTGCCTATATCTAGTGGAAATAGGAGAACACCATGGGAAAATACACCAATTTTATGGCAGAAAAGACATATGAGATTTTGTCAGAAGATGACTATATCGAAGAATTAAAGAAGACGATGCAATCTTTTCGGATGTTTGATAAGGCATTGGACCAGTTTATCGTGGAGCATGGGTTTCGTGGTGATTTGGCGAAGATAGAGGAAAAGGTGGCGTTTATTTCTGAAAAATGCAGACATGCGGGTGTAGGGGTGCCAAGAAATGTAAAAAAATGGTACACAGAGAAGAAAGGATTGAAACGCAATTCGGATGTGGCATTTCAACTTTGTTTTGCTTTTGAATTAAGCGTGGAGGAAGTAAATGATTTTCTTCGAAGAGTATGTATGTTCCGTGGTTTTGATTGTCATTCTGTAAAGGAGATTGTGTATTATTTTGCGTTTCGACATGGCCTTCGGTATTCTGAGGTGTTGGATATTTTAGAGAAGGTTCCTGCGGTAAAATCAGATAACATACCAGCCACAGATATGGCATACACGGATATCTTGATAGAAGAAGTGGATGAACTTGAAACAGTGGAGGAATTGGTTGTGTTTTTGAATGAAAATAGCAATCGATTCGGATACAATAATGTAATGGCCTATGAGGTGATTCGCCACTTGTGGGATAGGATTTCGGACAAGGAGAAGGGACTTGCGCTCAGAGAAAGGAGACTTCTGTATCATTCATTCGATAAAGATGGGGAAGAAGATGTAGAGCAGAGAACGAAGAGAAAAGACAAGTGTCATATGGATTATTCCTTGGAAGAAATATATATGCAGATGCTTGGGCTGGCGGGAGATTATACTACAGAACTGCATCGGGAACGGGGAATCAAATCTATTTTGGTTGACAATGAATTGATACATCCGATGGCTGAAGATTCTTTTCCAGACCGAAATGGTTTGACAAAGATTTTGAATGGTTATCACGTTTCTTATGAAACCGTACGTAAAGTTATAATATTCCTTTCCTTTTACTATTTTTGGATACAGCCAGCACTTCGGCGCGGAAATTATCTGGTGGAGGAAGAGGATTCTTGTCGATGTGAGCGAACGATAGATAGTCACCTTCAGGAGGCGGGATATCCTGCGTTGTACGCGGGAAATCCATATGATTTTATTTTCCTGGTGGCGATGCACTCCGATCAACCGCTAACGACATTTCGGGATTACATGAGAGAACTCTTCTTTGCTAAACAGGATATGGATCACGAGGGAGTGGAGCTATGAGAGAACGGACACCTTTAAAAGAAAATACCGAGCTGCGATTTACAAATACCGAGGGTGGTGACATGGTATTTGTTGTTACAGATGTGGTAGGGTATGGTGGAAGCTGCCTTGTGTATAATGGCTATTATCGAAATCATGCTGGTGGAAAAAATGTGGTTCGAATTAAGGAATGTTATCCGTATTCGTTGCATTTGAAGAGAGGAGACAATGGGGAACTTTTGGTTACGGACAAGGAACAGAAGATTTTCGAAGAGTATAAATCACGAATGCGTGTTTCTTTTGATGTTGCCAATGAGTTTCATGAGTCCGCAGGATTGACCAATGTTACAACCAATGTGTTTGATCGGTATGAGGGGAACGAAACGGTTTATGTAGTGGAATCTTATGTGGAGGGAACTACGTTATCAAACGCCACATTTACGTCCCTTGCAGAGGTTCTAAAGACTGTGATTAGTGTGGGGAAAAGCATCGAGAAAATCCATGATCGCGGATATTTGTATCTGGACATCAAGCCAGAAAATATTTTAATCTATCCAGAAACATCGGAATTGGTTCAACTCTTTGATTTTGATTCCATGCTATCATGGAACCAGGAACATGCACTTACGGAGTATCGTGTGTCTTATTCAAATGGGTTTGCGCCACTGGAGCAGAGAACAGGAAATAGATGTGAAATTGGGAAGCATACAGATGTGTATAGTCTTGGTGCCTTATTATTCTATTTATTATTTGAAAGGACACCGAAGACAATGGATTGTGGTGTGGATGTAGAATACGATTATACCAAAATGGTATGGGATGAATTGTACCAAAACCGGGTATATAAGGAACTGACCACATTCTTTCATCACACATTACAAATATATTTCAAAGATCGATATCCGGATATGCACAGTGCCATTGTTCAATTGGAAGAAATCGAAAAATATTCCGCAATGCCGGTTCCGTTTATCTGTTCCACTCACGTCCAAAAGCAGGAAGATGTGGTAGGGAGAGAGGGGGATTGTACGGTTCTTTCGAAGTGGTATCAAAGCGGAGAAAAGGTATTATTTGTCAGTGGCATGGGAGGAATTGGAAAGAGTACGATTGTTCGTAAATTCCTAGTAGATCATGGGGATATCATTGATAACATCGTGTACTTGCAATATAAGCATTCTCTTCTGGAAACCATAGTGGATGACAGCGAATTTGCAATAAGTGGATGTGAAAAGGACGAGGAGGAGAGCGCAGAGGAATATTTTATCCGTAAGATGCATGTGGCAAAAGTGCTGGCAGAGAATACACAGTCACTACTTGTTATTGACAATTACGAAGGAATGCCAGATGAAATATTTTTGCAAATATTGGATGCAAATTTGAGTGTGATTGTAGTCACACGTTCCAACATGGAAGGCAGTGGCTACCGCCAGCATAAAGTGAAGGCCTTATCCGAGAAGAAAGATTTGAAACGCTTGTTTGAAAATAACATGGGAACTCGATTGGACAAAGAGGAGCTCCAGCAATTGGATGAAATTGTCGAAATGGTGGAAGGTCATACGCTTACGCTGGTGTTGATTGCCAGACAGATTGCTAAGAGTTATTTGACGTTGCAAGAAGCGTCTCATCTGCTCCGGGAAAGGGGAGTTTCTGCCATGGCGCCAGAGAAGGTGGAGTATGTTCAAGACGGCGCGCTGTTTTATGACCGAATTGCATCGATTATACGGAGTATCTTTGATATTTCAAATTTGTCTTACGACAAACGAAAATGTTTGAAGATTCTGACTATATTTGTTCCGTTTGGAATTAAGGTGGAGGAGTTTAGGGATTTGCTGGAATTTGAGTCTTATGATGAGATCAATGAACTGGAGGCTTTAGGGTGGCTGGAAATCCGAGATCGAACAGTTCAAATGCATCCGTTGATACAGGAAACCATCCGACAATTGGAATGGACAGAGGAATACCGAAGGGTTGCGCTTCGAGAAATGAATCTCTTGCACAGCAATCTTCAGTCTGCAGAGCGTGTGGGAGAGCAGGTGTTGTCCATTGCGAAAGCGGTATTGACCAACTGCGGAAACGACAGTTCTATGCAGAGGATGACGATCTATAAGGAATTGATGTTTTCGACTCTCATGCATTTACCTAAGGATCAGGAACGTTTTATCATAGAAGGTGCAGAGCAGTTGATTTCCGATTCTGATTGCATCAATCCGGATGAAATCATTGAACTGTACGATTATCTGGTGTATTTGTTATGCCAAAAGGAAGCTTACGAAATGGCGAAGAAATATCTCGTACGTGCTTGGGATTTTGCGGAAATGTGGAAGGATCCTTATATCTATGGACGCTATTATGATATGTTGGGGGACTTTTACGATTCGCTATTGAATGGGGAGTATTGCTCACTTGATTCAGCGGCAAAAGAACAGATGAAGGCGTTATGGAAAGCGCAGGAGCAGGCAATCCGATACATGAAAAAGGCAAAACATAAGAAGGCAAAGGATCAACATATGAAATATCTTCTGAGTCAAGTGCTGTTGATGATACGGAGGACGCCGGAGAAAAAGCAGAAGAGTAAACGGTGGCTACGTGATATTTCATCGGTGTTGGAAAAAAATGCTTTGGAAGATGTGGAGCTACATTTTATCTACAATATGGCGTGGGCGTGGTATTATACGTTGTGCGAAGCAAAAGAAGAGAGTGTTTTGGCTTATCTGTACAATGCTTACAAGTTAAATGAACAACGTTCTATATCGGATTTGGACTGGGTGGATGATTATTATATTCCTGCTGCAAATATGATGTTTGAATTGGGAAATGCGGAGCAAGCATTGGACTGGTTGACGTCGGCATATGATATTTGTTCAACCCATGAGGAAGTGGTTCCCTATGTTCGGAAAATGCGAGATCTTTTATCGTATCAATTAGAAGTTTGCCAAGAAATGGAAGATGCTGAGAGGAAAGAATCTATCCTAGAGAAAATGAAATAATGATTTTTAGAACCTGGTGAAAAAGCCAGGTTCTTTTTTGCTGCAGTTACAAATCCATATTTTATTTTTAGATGATATACTTCGTATATGAGATGCAGGATTCGCGGTAAATGCATTTTCATAAATCTATCATGAAAAAACCCTTGCCTGCACGTAAAGTGCAGGTTTAGGATTTAAGTGGAGATGGATGAAGATGATGACTTTGAGAGAATTATGCGAATATATAAATGTTTCGCGAAGGAGCATCCAATGCTACGAAAAGGCGGGATTAATGCGGCCTACAGCAAAAAACAAATATGGTCATTTGCTTTATGATGAAAAGGCGTTGCATCGTGCCCGGTGGATTCGATTTCTGCAGCAACTTGGCTTTAAGCTAAAGGAGATAGAAGGAATAATCGATGCGCCAGAAGCAGAAATTCGGGAGGCACTAGTAGAGCAAATCGGTCGTCTGGAACACGAAAAGGATCGACTGGAGAGCATCATCCGAGAGGCGAATGATTACATAGAAAACGGGAGAGGTGAGTACATATGAGTAAGTTGTCGATCAAATGCAAAAGTTGTACTGGTTCGTTTGAGGTGGAACAATTCAGTGAGACAGTTAAATGTCCATACTGTGATACTGTTTATTGTGTGTCGGATTTATTGGATGAGAGTGATGAGGTGCGAATCGAGAGAATGAAAGCTCGAATGCATCGAGAAGAAGAGGAAAATCGAAGAAAGGAAGAGAGGGAGAAACAGGAACGGATAGACCGAGAGCAGGAAATCAATGCGTTCAAGAAGAGCAAGATGAAGGTTGTGATTATTGTTTGTGCTGTTCTGGCGGCATTAGTATGTCTTACGTCATTTCGGGATGGACGAGTTTTATCGGGATTACTTGGTATGGTTGATTTTGCTGCATTGGTAGCTGCTTATATGTTAGGAACACAGGTGATAAAAGAAAAATTTCCAGGTATGCGTATTCTTTTGACAATAGGCGGAATTTTACTGTTATTTGTGGCAATGAACCTGTATACAGAACGGGAAACGGAGTATAGCAGTGAGAATATGGAGGAAGAGCAGATTATCCAGGAAATCGAGGAAAATGAACAAGAAATCCAGGAAACCTTCCCAGAAGAGTCGGAAGAGCTGGAACAACCTTCAAAGAAAATACAAGATAAATCCCAACAAGCAACAAAGGATAAAGAAAAAACAAAGGATAAAAAGGATAAAGTTTCTTCGGATTTTAAAAACATGATGGATTCTTACGAAGACTTTTTTGATGAATATATTAAATTCATAAAGAAGTATAGTAAGTCCGATAATCCGGTAGCCATGATGGGAGATTATGCAGAGTATATGGAAAAATATGCGGATTATATGGAGAAATTAGATAAGGTGGATCAGGACTCCTTGTCTGTGGCGGATTCGGCATATTATTTGAAAGTACAAAGCCGGATTATGAAAAAACTTTCAAAAATCGAATGATTTTTTCTTGCAAAAGAAAATCAAATATAAAGAAAAAGGAGAATGAATTATGAAGAGAATTTGGAAAAACTGTTTGGTTGTTGTTTTGTGCTTTGTATTGGCAGGGGGTGTTGGAATACCGAGTGTAGATATGGGTAACACCACCATCGAATCGACGATTGCCACAGCGCAAGCGAAGCCCAAAATGAGAAAGAAATTTAAGAAAGCTATGGATGAGTACTTGAAGTTTTACAAGAAATACTGTAAATTCATGAAGAAGTACGAAAAGGGTGGTAATTCAATATCTATGTTGGTGGATTATACCAAATTATTGAAACAGCAGAAAAAGGTGGACAAGAGCTTTAAGAAGTGGAAAGGCAAGAGTATGAATTCTGCTGAAACAGCGTATTATCTTAAGATAAATAGCAAGGTGCTAAAGATGTTATCGAAGTTGTAAAGAATTTGGGCGAAACGGAATAGAAAAGGAACATGCTCTAGTAAGTCGGTTGTATAAAAAACTGATTGCCGAGAATGTTCCTTTTTTAATGGATAAATTATATGAAGAGAATATAAGTCATTCCCCATGTATATCATATTGTAGAATCCAGGTATGAATTTCCTTAACAACCGGTTTCAAATCTCGCCCCATTTGGGTAAGTGAATATTCTACCTTCGGTGGGATTTGCTGATATTCTTTACGGTTGACAAGCCCGTCTTTTTCCAATTCTTTCAACTGTGTACTGAGCATTTTATGAGTAATAGGCGTTAGTAAACGTTTTAATTCTCCATATCGTAATATTTCATGTAAAGCCAGTACATAAATAATTCGAAGTTTCCATTTTCCACCAATCATGTTAACTACCTTTTCAAATCGTTCATATCCAAAGTCTTTCAAGAAGCATTCTTCTGATTTCATTGTGTTACTCTCCTTTTTGATAGTATCTTACATAAAAGTGCATACTTACAAATTTGATTATACAGAGATAGAATGTAAAAGTAAATAATATCTTTATGTATCGAGGAATGTGTTAATGAAAATTGTAATAGTAAATGGTAGTCATCGGAAAAATGGTGCAACTGCATTAATATTAAATGAAATGTATGAACAGTTAAAAAAATACTGTGATGTAGATGCTCAAATGATTCATGTGTCGGATTTATCACTCCAATATTGTGTGGGATGCGGTTCTTGTTATAAAACAGGAGTTTGCATTTATAAGGATGATATAGAGCGTTTGTCATGCTGTATTGCTGAAGCGGATGGTGTTATTCTAGGTTCGCCTACCTATGCAAGTAATGTGTCAGGTCAGACGAAAGTGATTATAGATCGAGGGCATTTTGTCATGGAGCAGCTGTTGTATGGAAAATATGCCATAAGTGTGACTACTTATGAAAATTATGGTGGAAGGAATTCGGCAAAGATATTGAATAAACTTTTATCATACTCTGGCGCAAAAATAAGTGGTTCGATCATATTGCAAAACAGATTTAATGCAAATCCGTTGGAGAATATTCGTTTAAAACAAAGAATAGAAAAAGTAGTTCGTTTATTTTATCGTGATATCGTTGGAAGGCGTAAATATATGCTTCAAAGTATGAAGCATTTTATTGTCTTTCGGATAGGGATTCAACCATTTGTTATAAGTAAGGGTTCGCAATATGATGGTGTAATCAAGCATTGGAAAAAGAGGAATATTGTCAATTAAGAGGTTTGTATGAAAATTTATGCGTTATATTTTAGTCCCACCGGTGGAACTAAAAGGGTGTTAGATATTTTGCTTTCAGCATGGGATTGTGCGAAAGAATATATTGATTTATCGGATAGAAATAATTCAACAATAAATATCTCATTTGCCAGTAATGATATTTGTGTTGTTGCAGTACCTAGCTTTAGTGGTCGTGTACCACAATTTATCATTCCAAAACTTCGTAAAATTAAGGGTAAGGGAATAAAAGCGATGTTAGTAACAGCGTATGGAAATAGGGCATTTGATGATGCTCTGTTGGAATTAAAAGATACAATGGAAGACTGTGGATTTATATGTAGTTGTGCAATCGCGTCTGTTACGAGACATTCAGTATTGCCAAGGTATGGAAAAGGAAGACCGGATTCTGTCGATATAAATGAACTGAAACAATTTTCTAAAAAATGTAAAGAAATTATGGAGAAATCTTCTTTAACAGTAACTGTTTCCGGTAATAGACCATATCGAAAATATGTATCGATTCCTATAAATCCAAAGGGAAACAAGCGATGTATAGATTGTGGTTTGTGTTACCGGAGGTGTCCGGTTAGTGCGATACCATATGATAATTTTCGAGTGTGCGATAGGAGCAAATGTATTTCATGTTTGCAATGTGTATCTGTATGCCCTAAGAAAGCACGACGAATCAATTCTGTAATTCTAAAGGTTGCAGAACTAAAGATGCGGAAAGTGTGTAGTCAAAGGAAAATGAATAAACTATTTATTCCATTTGAAATGGAATAGAGAGATCATATGGCTCGCCAAACAATTCATAAATAAAACCTTCAAACTGGTAATTATATCTTACACCAGTTTGAAGGTTCACACAAACTTTGGGATAGTCCCATTGGTTAAGGGATGAAAATTAATGAATGGAGATGGCATCCACAGGACAGCCATCTCTGGCAAACTGCGCATCCGCCACATATTCATCGGGAATTTCTTCCACATAACTCATTGCTTTTCCATTATCATCAAAAGTAAAGATTGCATCGCAAGTGTTTACGCAAAGACCACAGGAGATGCAGGTTTCTTCATCAACCACTGCTTTCATACTAGAAGCTCCTTCCTTGTGCCACGTGTATTGCGTTATGGCACGTTTCTGAAAACAGTATATCCAGTAATCATGTAACTATTCAAATCATTACATCATCTTCCTCGATAACATGAATTTCCAAATAATCAAAGTCGATGGAATCAATAAAATTATCACTGGTAAAGCGTGTTTTGTCGATTCGCTTAAATTCTGCGATGTTGTTTTCTAGCCAGATAGGCTTGGAAAGATCAAATTCATAACACACGTCATCTATGGCAGCGAAAACCTTCTTTGTTCGGTTTAAGCCGGGATCCTTATTTTCCACCACCATATCTCGCAACATTCTATTATTTTTAAATTCCTTTGCCCATAATCGGAACATTTGTAACCTCCCATGTCTTCTGTAATAAATGTATCATTATTATTTTATAAGTAGAATGTGAAAATGTAAAGATATTATTTGACTTTACAAGGAATTTTCGATAAAATTGAATCGGGTATGTGTATTTTTACGAAAAAGGAAAAAGGGAAGCTCAATGTCCCGTTGAGTTAGGAAAAGGAGATAATGTATTATGTTGGAGCAGGAACTTGACACATCGCTTCTGAATCAGATTCAGATACCGACAGATAAAGATCATATCTTTGAAAGCACCGAATTGGATTTTCGAAAAATGATGATGATGTATAGTTGTGCAATCAAAGAAGTAAAGACAAAGTTGCAAGTACTAAACGATGAGCTGTCCATTACGAGACAGCGTAATCCCATTGAGTTTATTAAGTCACGTATTAAGCAACCGGTAAGTATCGCAAAGAAGTTGAAGAAGAAGGGATGTCCGATTACCGTAGAGGCTACCATGGAGAATCTGTCGGATGTGGCAGGTGTGCGTGTAATATGCGCCTTTATCGATGATATTTATAAAGTGGCGGATATGCTTACGGCCCAGGATGACATCGAGCTTATCAAGCGCAAGGATTACATCAAAAATCCGAAGATGAATGGATACAGAAGTCTACATCTGATTGTAGAAGTGCCAGTGTTTTTCTCGGATCGAAAAGAACATATGCGAGTTGAGGTGCAGATTCGTACCATTGCCATGGACTTCTGGGCAAGTCTGGAGCATCAGCTCAAATACAAACGAGACGTGGAGGATGCCCAGGCAATCATGTATGAATTGAGAGCCTGTGCGGATGTCATCAACCGAACGGATTATCACATGCAGTCCCTTCGGGATCGAATTGTGGAACATTCATAATTAAAGTAAATAACCAAGTGGTGCCAGTGCGCCCACAGAATGGAGGAAATAAAATGGCTAAGCTTATCGATGGAAAAATGATTTCACAGATGGTGAAGGATGAGTTGAAAGAGCGAGTAAAAAATGAGAACATAGAGGCAACTTTGGCGGTAATCCAGGTTGGAAATGATCCAGCGTCTACCGTTTATGTTGGCAATAAGAAAAAGGCATGCGAGTATGTGGGAATCCGTTCCTTGGCTTTTGAGCTTCCGGAAGAGACGAAGGAAGAAAAGCTTTTGGATTTGATTGGCGACCTCAATGAGCGTGAGGATGTGGACGGAATTCTTGTGCAGTTGCCACTTCCGGCACATATGGATGAGGATAAGGTGATTCAGACCATTTCTCCAAAGAAAGACGTAGATGGTTTTCATCCTCAGAGTGTAGGTGCTCTTAGCATTGGCCAGCCAGGATTTGTATCCTGTACACCTGCAGGCGTGATTCAGTTGTTGAAACGCTCTGGTGTGGAGATGGAAGGAAAAGAGTGCGTAATTGTAGGACGTAGTAACATCGTTGGTAAACCGATGTCACTTTTGATGCTTCGTGAAAATGCTACCGTAACGGTTTGCCATTCTCGTACAAAAGATTTGAAAGAAGTAACAAAACGTGCAGATATTTTGATTGTGGCGATTGGTAAACCAAAATTTATTACAAAAGAGTATGTAAAAGAAGGTGCCGTTGTGATCGATGTGGGAATCCACAGAGGCGAAGATGGCAAATTGTGTGGAGACGTGGACTTTGCTGAGGTAGAGCCATTGGCATCTGCCATTACACCAGTTCCAGGTGGGGTTGGTCCGATGACCATTGCGATGCTTATGAATAACTGTGTGGAAGCGAAAGGATTGCAGTAAACATGTATATATATTTTGTTTCTCTTGGTTGTGACAAAAATCTAGTAGACAGCGAGAAAATGCTGGCACTTTTAAATCATGCCGGCTATGCCTTGACGGATGATCCGGAGCAGGCAGAAGTTATTGTGGTCAACACCTGTGCTTTTATTCACGATGCCAAGCAGGAGAGTATTGAGACTCTTTTGGAATTGGCAGATTTCAAGGAAAATGGAAATTGTAAGGTGTTGATTGCGGCAGGCTGTCTGGCAGAACGATACAAAGATGATATTTTATCAGAGATGCCGGAGCTTGATGGTGTGGTTGGTACCACCGCCTATGATGACATTGTAGAAGTGGTGGAGCAGACTTTGCAGGGACAGCAAGCAGTAAAGACAAAAGAGCTTTCTTACTTGCCTTCCCAGTTGACGGATCGAGTACGTTCCGGCCTTAGCCACGTAGGCTATCTGAAAATCAGTGAGGGTTGCAATAAAAATTGTTCCTATTGTATTATCCCGTCCATGCGTGGACGTTATCGTAGTGTGCCGATGGAAGAACTGGTGGAGGAAGCGGTAAAGCTTACTGTCTCTGGTGTGAAGGAACTGATTTTGGTGGCACAGGAAACTACGTTGTATGGCGTGGATCTTTATGGAGAGAAACGATTGCCGGCATTGATTGAACGATTGTCGCAGATTCAGGCGATTGAATGGATTCGTGTGTTGTATTGCTATCCAGAAGAAATTACGGAAGAACTTGCCACCGTATTGCGTGAAAATAAAAAAGTGTGTAAGTATCTGGATCTGCCAATTCAACATTGCAATGATATGGTTTTGAAAAAAATGGGAAGACTGACCAATAAACAGCAGCTCACAGAGAAAATCCAGATGCTTCGTCAAGAAGTGCCAGGCATTGCTTTGCGAACTACCTTAATCAGTGGATTTCCAGGAGAAACGCAGGACGCTCATGAAGAGTGTATCGAATTTGTAAAAGAGATGAAATTTGATCGTCTCGGTGTATTTCCATATTCGCCAGAAGAAGGAACTCGTGCAGCCACCTTTGATGGACAGGTGGAGGATGAGATTAAGAATGAGTGGGCGGATGAGCTGATGCAAGTTCAGCAGCAAGTGATTTTTGAGCAAAATGATACCATGGTGGGACGCGAATTTGCAGCGATTGTGGATGGATATCTTCCAGAGGAAGATGTGTATGTGGCTCGTACTTATCGAGATACACCGGACATCGACGGTTGCATCTTTTTCCAGGCACCATTTGAAATTATGTCAGGAACCATGGTTCGATTGATGGTGACGGATGCCAGAGGGTATGACCTGGTTGGAGAATTGTGTCAAGAGGATGAGGAGGACTAGCAAATGAATTTGCCAAACCGATTAACGATATTACGAGTGGCGATGATTCCGGTATTTGTTGTGTTTATGTTGTGGGACATACTCCCTTATTCCAATATCATTGCAGCGGTAGTGTTTATTCTTGCTTGTATTACCGATTTTTTTGATGGGTATCTTGCAAGAAAATGGAATCTGATCACCAACTTTGGAAAGTTCATGGATCCGCTGGCGGATAAGGTGCTGGTTGGTGCTGCCATGATCTGTTTTGTGGCGGATGCTACCTGTCCGATGCCGGCCTGGGTTGTAATTGTGATCATTGCCAGAGAATTTATCAGCAGTGGATTTCGTCTGGTGGCGGCGGAGCGAGGCGTAGTCATTGCTGCTAGTTATTGGGCAAAGGTGAAAACTACGGTTCAGATGATTATGTCCATTGCATTGATTTTCAACTTTCAAGTACCAGCGTTTGTTGTTTTTGAAAATATCCTGATTTACGCTGCACTTGTGTTGACAATTGTGTCATTGGTGGAATATTTATATAAAAATCGAAATGTTCTCAAAGAGGCATCTTGATGAGATGAAAAGCGAGGAAAATATGGAGTCTTTGGAAGAGTGGCTTGTCAAAGAATTGACAAAAAGGAATGCTAGCATTACAACAGCAGAGTCATGTACCGGAGGGCTTTTGTCGGGACGAATTGTGAATGTGGGGGGAGCTTCGGCGGTGTTTAATCAGAGCTTCGTCACCTATTCAAACGATGCCAAAATGCGCCTTCTTGGAGTGGAAAAGGATACCTTGGATACCGTAGGTGCAGTTAGCAAGGAGACAGCAGAGCAAATGGCAAAAGGAGCGGCAGAGGCAGCAAATGCGCAAGTGGCCCTTAGTGTTACAGGAATTGCTGGACCCGATGGTGGTACGCCGGAAAAACCAGTGGGGTTAGTATACATTGGGTGCTTTTGTTATGGAACTACGACTGTAGAAAAACATATTTTTCAAGGAGATCGTTTACAAGTGCGAAATTCATCGGTGGAAGCAGCATTGACTCTTGCAAAAAAATGCTTGAAGGGGTGACTTTTTTGAGACGATTTGTAATTGGATTTATGATGTTGTTTTTGGTGTTTCATATGACAGCATGTGGATTTGTCCAAAACGAATATGATGAAATGGAACTTACGGAGGAAGATATCCGCTCGGTTCAGCAGTCGCCGATACCAGTTGCAACAGCGAATGTTATTAGTGACATAGAGACCATTTCCATTTATACCATTGATACGATGGAATATGAATTGGTTCCCGTGAAGGTACGGGTGAATTCGGAATATATCACACCACAGTACATCATGGAAGAGGTGCTTCGTAATCTGGAAGCAAAAGTGGAAGTGGTGGAAATTGGTGTGGAAAACAAGAAAATGATAGTTACGTTTAGTGACCAATATGCACCGATTGTAGGATGTTCAGCAAGGTTTGAAACACTTCTGTTGGATTGTATATCCAGTAGTCTTCTAGATAACATATCCTACATTGATGAGGTGATTTTCCGTTGCCCGGATGGTGCGTATAAATCGGAACATTTTTCCTTTGGGGAAGATGAAGTGTACAGCTCCAAATAATGGTTATAAAAGGGGAGAAAAATGCAGAGCACGAAGAAAATATATGACATTTTGGTCATTGGTGCAGGTGCTGCCGGAATGATGGCGGCGATTATTGCCGGACGAAAAGGAGCTTCTGTTTGTCTGGTGGAAAAAAATGAAAAGCCAGGAAAGAAAATATATATTACAGGAAAAGGCAGATGTAATGTGACCAATGCCTGTGATACTGAAGAATTGTTTCAAAACATGGTTTCCAATCCGAAGTTTATGTATAGCAGTTTTTATGGATTTACCAATTGGGACACCATTGATTTTTTTGAAAATTTAGGAATGCCAACGAAGATCGAACGGGGCAATCGTGTATTCCCGATGTCGGACAAATCTTCCGATGTGATTCGCGCTCTATGGGATGAATGCAAGCGACTTTCGGTGGATATTCGGTTTCACACGGAGGTGCAGGGGCTTTTGCTGCAAGATTCCGCAGTGAAAGGGGTTCGTTTAAAAGGAAATGGACAGGAAATCTTGGCAAGACGAACCATTGTGGCCACAGGTGGAAATTCTTACCAGAGCACAGGTTCGGATGGTGCCGGGTATCGGTTTGCGAAAGAACTTGGTCATAATGTTGAGGAGTGCCTGCCTTCTTTAGTGCCGATGGAAGTCAAAGAGTGGTACGCGAAAGAAT
>JAZNJZ010000084.1:0-2098 GCA_045578325.1 Eubacterium sp. | reverse complement strand
AACGGTGTTGCTTCCAACTTCTACATTGTGTGCAATTTGGATGAGGTTATCCAATTTCACTCCCTTATGGATAACTGTAGCTCCCATTGTTGCACGGTCTATACAAGTGTTGGCGCCAATTTCCACATTGTCTTCCAAGATGACAATGCCGATTTGAGGAATCTTTTCATAACCTTCCGGTGATGGTGCGAAACCAAAACCATCAGCACCGACTACGCTTCCCGCATGGAGGATACAGCCATTACCGACCCGACAATCATGATAGATGGTCGCATGTGGATAGAGGATACAATCGTGTCCTACTTTTGCACCGCTTCCAACGGTTGCATGCGGATGCAATGATGTGTTGTCGCCTATTTCTGCATTGTCACCTACGCAAGCAAATGGACCGATATATGTGTTTTTACCAATTTTTGCCGTTGGGGCAATATATGCTAACGGATCAATACCTGTTTTCTTTGGCTTGCTCATTTCATATAAATTGAGCAATTTGGCCAAACTTTCGTAAGCATTTTCTACCTTGATAAGTGTTGCTTTTACTTCCTTTTCTGGAGTAAAATCCTTGTTCACTAAAACGATACTTGATTGGGTGTCGTAAATGTAGTGAGTGTATTTAGGATTTGAAAGAAATGAAATCGCCCCTGGTATACCTTCTTCAATCTTGGCAAAGGTATGTACGGTGGCGTTTTCGTCACCAACAATAATTCCTTGGATATATTCCGCAATTTGTTTAGCTGAGAATTCCATAATACTTTCTAAATCTTAATGTTTAATTTTCACTCTTATGGCTTGTATATACAATGTGTGTATGTACACTTTATTTATGCAAATTACGGAATTTTTTTTTATATCTCCGATTTTTTTTACAACAAATTAGGCTTTTTAGCCATCAAATCGGTGAAAAGAGACAGAAAAAGAGATAGAAAAAGGTGGTAAATGCTAAAAAGAGTACCTGCTTAAGTAAAAAGCAGAATCTGTTAGCACTTGTTTTGCACTAACGGATTCTGCTTTTATTATCAAAGAGGTTCAGAGAATTACAAAATGGCTTTCAGTTGTTCTGCCATCTGCGCTTGAACTTTCTGTGCTTCCTGGCCGGCAACGGTTGCGAAGCTTTCGGTCTTGTCCGCATAGATGATGGCACGGCTGGAATTTACGATGAGGCCACAAGTGCTGTTCATGCCATATCTGCAAACTTCTTCGAGCGAACCGCCTTGAGCACCTACACCCGGTACTAACAGGAAGTGGTTAGGCACAATCTTACGGATGTCTTCAAAGGCACGGCCTTGGGTGGCACCTACTACGTACATCATGTTTTCGTCGTTGGCCCATTCCTGGCTCTTGCGGAGAACCTTTTCGAAGAGGCGTTCGCCTTCAGGATCAGCCATCAATTGGAAGTCATGAGACCCCTTGTTGCTGGTCAATGCCAATAAGATAACCCATTTGCCTTCGTAAGTCAAGAATGGAGTCACACTGTCTTCACCCATGTAAGGAGCTACGGTTACGGAGTCGATTTCCATTTCTTCGAAGAAGGTGCGGGCATACATCTGTGAGGTATTGCCGATATCACCGCGCTTTGCGTCAGCAATGATGAATTGGTCTGGATAGTTGGCCTTGATGTATTCTACAGTTTTTTCAAAAGCAATCCAGCCCTTCACGCCCATGCTTTCATAGAAAGCCAAGTTCGGCTTGTAAGCGATACAGTAAGGAGCGGTAGCATCGATGATGGCCTTGTTGAATGCGAAAATCGGGTCTTCTTCCTTCAACAAGTGTTCAGGGATTTTCTTGATATCTGTATCCAAGCCTACACAGAGGAATGACTGTTTTTTCTTGATGTTTTCAAAGAGTTCTTGCTTGTTCATAGTTCTTGATAATTTATGATTTATGAATTCTGATTTATGATTTATAATGTCTGGTGTCTTACAGAAATCATAAATCATAAATCATAAATGTTAAAGTTCACTTTCTTTCAATCGTTCCGCATTTTCCGCTACAATGAGGTGGTCAATGCAATCCTGGATGTCTCCGTCCATAAAGGCACCGAGGTTGTAGATGGTATAGTTGATGCGGTGGTCGGTAATTCGTCCTTGCGGATAGTTGT
>JAZNJZ010000083.1:0-19111 GCA_045578325.1 Eubacterium sp. | reverse complement strand
GACCACCAGAACCGATCATCGCTCCTACTTTCTTCAAGGAATCAAAGTCAAGTTTCATATCCAAATGATCCTCTGTGGCACTGATGCACAGACATCCACCGGATGGTCCACCGATCTGAACCGCCTTGAAGTCTCCACCTTTTACACCGCCTCCGATGTCAAAGATAACTTCGCGAAGTGTGGTTCCCATAGGAACTTCGATCAAACCTGTGTTGTTTACGTTACCTGTAAGAGCAAATGCTTTTGTTCCATGATTGTTTTCTGGACCATAGCCTTTGTACCACTCAGCACCATTCAAAATAATTGGTGGAACGTTACAGAATGTCTCTACGTTGTTCAATACCGTTGGCTTATCAAACAAACCATGCTCTACGGTACGAGGTGGTTTTACACGTGGCATACCACGATTACCCTCGATGGATGTGGTCAAAGCACTACCTTCACCACACACGAAAGCACCAGCACCCTGGCTAATATGTAAGTCAAAGTCAAATCCAGAACCAAGAATATCTTTTCCAAGAAGTCCTTTGTCTTTTGCTTTGTCAATAGCTGTCTGAAGTCGCTCTACTGCCAATGGATACTCGGCACGCACATAAATGTAACCATAATGTGCACCTGTAGCAATACCAGCAATGATCATACCTTCAATCACACGATGTGGCTCACCTTCCATCATGGAACGATCCATGAACGCACCTGGGTCACCTTCGTCACCATTACATACAACGTACTTGGTCTCTTCTTTCTGATTCAAAACCTGCTGCCATTTTCTACCTGCTGGGAAGCCACCGCCTCCACGTCCACGCAAGCATGACTCACTGATTTCATCTACGATTCCCTGTGGTGTCATATCAAACAATGCTTTTGCCACTGCGCTGTATCCGCCAAGAGCGATGTACTCTGCAATACTCTCTGCATTGATTCGACCACAGTACTCCAATGCGACACGTGTCTGCTGCTTATAAAATGGAATGTCTTCCTGTTTCACATAAGACTTCAATGTATTGTCTGAATATACCAGACGATCTACCACTTCATCATTGATGATACTCTTCTCGATGATTTCTTCACAATCTTCCACTTTTACCTTGAGATACAACCATCCCATTGGCTCGATACGAAGAAGTGGACCCATCTCACAGAATCCGTGACATCCGCTTTTCTTCAGACCTACGCTTTCATCGTGTGGCTCTTTCTCCAACACTACCGCACAACGCAATCCTTTGGCCTCGATGATCTCCTGCATTTTTGCATAGATATCCAAAGAACCACCTGCTACACAACCGGTACCAGCACAGATCAAAATCTGTTTTCTCTGACTATTTAAGGAGGCTCTGTATTCTTCCTGCTTTGCGATTAATTCTTCCCTTGTATTAATTCTCATTCGCCGCTTCCTCCTTCAATGTCTTTATCAATTCTCTTGCCTTTTCTGGTGTCATCGCTGGATGAACGTGATCATTTACCGTACATACAGGTGCCAAACCACATGCTCCAAGACAAGATACTGTCTCAACAGTAAACAACATATCCTCTGTGGTTGGCTTCTCTGCTGTTACACCAAGCACCTTGCGGAACTCCTCCAAGATTGGAATGGACTTACGAACGTGACATGCTGTTCCGTCGCAAATTTTAATAACATACTTTCCTTTTGGCTCCAAAGAAAAGTTCTCATAAAATGTCGCTACCCCATATATTTTTGCTTCACTAAGTTTCAGCTTTTTTGCTATATAGCACAACGCTTCCTCCGGAAGATAATGATACTCTTTCTGAATCTCCTGCATAATGGCGATCAAAAGAGTGTGATTGTAGTCATGTGCCTGCAAAATCTCATCTAATTTTGCAATTTCCTGATGTGTCAATGCTATACCTCTCCTTTCTGCAAACAAATCGTTATTGACAATATTGTATCATTTTTAAGATTCTTTTACAAGTTTTTTATGCATAGTTACCAATTTTTTCTTACTATTTGAGGCAACGAAGCATAACGCCACTGTATACACAATCCCAAACAAGGATAAAACTGCTCCAATTGTAAGACCTGGTGTATCATAAGTCAGTACAATACTATGATCGCCAGCAGGAATCTGAGCACCAATATATATGGAATTAACCTCCCCAATTTCGGTTCTTTTTCCATCCACCATCAGTGTGTAACCTTCTTTGTATGGTACTGCAATACATAAAATCTTGTCCTCCGAAACATTCAGCTTGCCAGACAATGTGTTTCCTGATACTTTAACATTCTGAAGGCTCTCCTCATTCAACATCGCCATCTCTTCGGATAATGTCTGCATCGGAACCTCCACAAGTTCAATATTTCCAAGACGATACGTAGCTGGTCCATTGATTCGAAACAAAAGCGTCTCCGTCTTTTCCCCCTGCTCTTCTGTAACAGAACCGAGAGAAAGCAAATAATCCTTACGTCCAATATGGAAATCGTAGGTATTGTCAGAAACAACGAACTTTTTCAACAGATCCCCAATGCGAACATTTGCCCAAAGCGTATTTTCCTCCGATTGCTTGATCTCCAAATCCGAAAGACGAAGATAATATTCATATCCCGGCTTTCGATTCATATCTATAGTAAAACTTCCTCGTTTTTTAACTTTGGCCGTCTTACCATTCCAATCAAATTTCTTTACCCCTTTCATTTCAAAAGGAAGAGAGGTCCATTCCCCTTGTACGGTTCCTTTTTCTATCTTACCTTCGCTTAATACCTGTTCTTCCAGAGCCGAGCCCTTTTCCAAAACCGCTGCCTGAAGCAATGTGCTTTGGCGTTCAAACACGTTGCCTTTATTGTATTCTTCTTCTGTCACATAGGCATCATAGGTATAACCAATAGAAGTTTGGTTTTTGTTTTTATATAGGTGCTTATCACATTTTTCAAAACCGTAAGGAACCATGGCTTCTTTCTCACACACTACATACTTTACATTTGCCAGATTTTCCATCACCGTCCGGCCATCGTATCCCAGAAGACGATGTGGATACATCAGATCCGGTGCCGTCTCCAAAGACAACATATACTCTGCATATCTGGAATTGATGACGCTATAGTACACGGAAGTTCCCGAATATCGTCCATTATAATCAACCACAGATCGATTTGGATTCTCGCCAGCATCCGTCATGTCATCAATGCGATCCATTTCCCCGGTCAACTTCGCCGCCTTCGTTATCGCTTTATTTGTATACGTTTTCGCCACGTCCCCAGCTGTAATATACTCTTCATGCAGTGCCACACCCCAGTCTGCATACAACAAATTACCATTAAGGGCAAGATTCACAATAATCAAAGCATAAACGGCATATTCCTTCCACTTTCTCTGCTTTATCAGACAAAGGGAAGCAAGCGTTGTTCCCAAAAGAACTACCATAATAACCATCTGCAACGTTCCTTCTTTTCCCGAAGTCATCGCCGATAATACCACTGCCACCAACAAATAGACGCCGCACCCCATGGCAAGTCTTTTCTTTTCCTTTTTCTCTAAGGAAAACAACTCGGGCAATACGAACACCACCACCAACGCAAGTAAAAACGCGGAAACAAACATAAAACGGTTGGTAATATATCCAAATCCATTCATTCCATAGCCAACCAATGGAGAGGCCACTGCCAGCAGGCACAGTATCACACAATACTTCAGAGTCCGAAATAGCTTTCCTTTCTTTTGGAATAAAACCAAAATTGCCACAAGAACGATGACTGCCATAGAGAAATACCAAACCGCATCGGAATCATCCACTTCTGTCATGCTGACAAATCGCACCAACATATCTTTGTAATACTTCCACTCATACACCAGCAAAGATTTTAATGACACATAAGACTCCGTACGTGTACTTTGTACAAAACCATATACACATGGCACGAAGAGGAAGCCGGACAATAACACTCCACCAAGAGCCGCCACTGCACAACGGACGCCATCTTTTAACATATGCAGTACAAATCGAGATTTATGAACTCCATTCTGCATCAACCAACGCATGACAAAATACCCAACCGCACATATGACTATCATATAGAAAAAATAATATCCGCTGGTAAGACAAAAAAACACACTAAGCACAAGTGGCATTGGATGTTTGCGCTTCACCACGCCTTCAACACCAAACAGAACCAAAGGCAAATAGAGCATGGCATTCAAAAAAAATGGATCCTTTATGGACCAAAGAGCATAGCCACAAAATACATAAACCAAGGCGCCGAATATCATTGGCGTCCGTGACAACCTCATCTGCTCTCCATACACCAAGAATGCCACCCCAGACAAATACAACCGCAAGCAGATTAAAAAACCATACAAAAATTCAAGCCCTTTCTTACTTGTAACAAACGCGCTCAAAAGAGTGAGGGGATCGCCCAAGCCATAATTTGCAAAGGTGGTAATGATATCTTCTCCCTGTCCAATGGTATAATCCATCATAGGAAGCGAAAAATTCCCATGAAAAATATTGGATACAATGGTGCGATAATACTCGCCCAAGTATTGCAACGCGGGATAATACTGACGAAATCCGTCACTTTTCCAAACAAAACTTTTCCCCTCCACAAAAAAGGCGAAAAAGGCCGTAAAAAATACGGCCAAAAATAGTATGGTATAGATTGCAAAACATTTCTTCCTTGTCATGCTTCCATCTCCTTTTCCTCCAACTTCTTCTCAAACATATCCCCAAAAGCAAACCAATATGCAAATGCTGGGAATACCTCAAATGGCAAGAATAAACATTCCGTCATCGTTACCACAACAAATCCAACACAAATAGCAGGAATCAAAAAGGCATATGTGGCATTGCGACGCCGATTAGTCAAGTAAAAATGCAAAGAGCGCGTAAAACTGAGTACGGTAATTACCAGATAGAACACCACGCTTAGCACCCCATAGGTATAAGCAAACTGAATCCAGTTGTTATGGGCATGAGACACTTTCTTCCCATTGATTTTCATAGTGACACGCTTGTGTCCCTTCCAATTCAGTTTCTTGATATACGCTTTGTAAATGGTAATTCGCCCAGAAGAAATCTTATCCAGCGTTGAATTGCTATCAAAGGTCTTTGCAAGTCTTCCCCAGATACTGTTGCTCGCAATATTTTCTTCTTTTACTTCTACACTTTCAATGCTGTCGTATTCCGCCAACACCTTATCACCAATATCTTCAATCTTTTCTCCATTGGAAAGATAGAGAACATCTTCCTCAAACAAAATCGGATGCCCTACCATCTCTGGCAAATTGCGAACCGCCGTATAAAACACAGGGTAACTTGCAACGGTTATTACAACCAATAAAAGCAACCCCTTAATATAATTCCAATGCCGCTTCTGCTTTCTTCCCATATAGAACCGAACCGCAACCCAAAGAATGAGAACGGCACCGATTGCCAACATAGCTGTACGCGCCTGGGATACCGAAAGATAAAAAAGTACCAACGCCAACTGCAAATATGTCAAAAAACTTTTCTTGAAATTCTTTCCAATCTCCACATTCCAGTCCAAATCTGACATATATACAGCAAAAATAACATACAGATACAGCCCAAAGGTATTGGGATTTGTAAAGATTCCGGCATATCTTCCCCCCTCAAAAAAAGGACGGAACAAAAAGGAAATCGCCGCCATCAAAAGGAATGAGCCTTTTACCGCATCCTTAAATGATTTCCACAAAAGATCCTTTCGACTGTGATTTTGCCATACAAAAAACACACCAGTAAACACAAATGCCAATATAATTCCAAGTCCACAGGCCTTTTTGCTAACCATCAAATCCGATATCGTAAATGTGATGCACATTCCGAACCAAGCAACACACATGGATTTACGCCATGGCTTACGCTCCAATTTCCGATCCAACGATAACAACGCGATAAAAAGCATCAGAAAAATACCACATGCTGTATTGTAAAAATAACTTTCCTTTCGCAATACATAGCGAACGATACAAAACAATACCAAATCCGCAATAAAGCATGCAGTCAATAGCCGATATTTTGTTTTTGGTGAAAGTTTCCCCATAATAATAATCCACGGGGTCAACAAACGAATAAACAAATCCTGTAGCCAGTTAATCATATCCTTCTCCAATCCAGTAATTTATTTCCTAATGTAACACTGCTACCACCGTCTGGAACAAAATCCGAATATCTCCCCAAAAAGAAAATTTTTCTAGATACTCCAGATTATATTCCATTTTTGCTGGAAGAATTTCCTTAATGTACGTCGCATCCACATCCTTCCCTTCCGATAGCAAACGTTCCTCATCCTTATATTCGATACTTGCTGGCGAAGTAACTCCCGCAGGTAAAAGCAGCGTCGCATACATTACATCGGTATACGCCTCCACATATCGCTCCACTTCAGGTCTTGTGCCAACAAAACTCATCTCACCTTTAACAATGTTAAACAATTGTGGCAACTCATCCAATCGTACTTTACGAAGAAATGCGCCAATCTTGGTCACTCTGGCGTCGCCATTCACCGTCACAGCAGCACCTTTCTGTGGCGCCCCTGCCACCATTGTCCGAAATTTATAAATACGAAATCTCTTTCCGTATGTAGTAACGCGAGTCTGCTTAAACACAACTTCCCCCGGAGAAGTCAGTTTCACCGCAATCCCAATGATGAACATAATTGGAAATAATACCACAATTAGTATCATTGACATAATGAAATCAAAGGCACGCTTTGC
Organism: Eubacterium sp.; assembly: GCA_045578325.1. Lineage (GTDB taxonomy): Bacteria > Bacillota > Clostridia > Lachnospirales > Lachnospiraceae > Eubacterium_F. The sequence goes on along the minus strand of JAZNJZ010000083.1, from coordinate 12,425 downwards.
CACCAAAGCGCCTCGCTTTTTACGAAACATTTCATAATATTTTTGCACATCCGGATTTTTCATTTCCGCCGGCAATTCTTCCCACTTTTTCATCTATGCCTCCGTTCCGAGCACTTCCTGTATGGATGCTTCCAGTGAATCCAACACATACTGAACCTGTTCATCGGTCAGAAGCGTATGCAGTGGAAGTGTGATTTCATTTTCAAACATATGATATGCATTGGGATAGTCTGCCATGTCAAACCCTAAATTACGATAGGCAGTGAGCATCGGAAGAGGCTTATAATGCACATTTGTAGCAACACCTTTTTCTGCCATCTTTTCAATAATCCGATCCCTCTGCTCTCTCTGGCATCCAAGAAGACGAACCAAAAACAAATGGCCACTTGAGACATTTCCATTTTCAAAATGACGTAACCAATCAATTTTACAAGCAGACTGCGTTTCATTAAGTGTAAGTAATCCCTCTTCATAACGCGCTATTATTTCACGTCTCCTTTTGAGAAGCTCCGGATAACGCTTCAACTGTACCAATCCAATGGCTGCCTGCACATCTGTCATGTTGCATTTGTACGCTGGGGACAAAATATCATACTCCCAAGCACCGGCTTTTGTTTTCGCCAACGCATCTTTGGACTGTCCATGCAAAGAAAGAAGCATAAACTCCCGGTATATCTCTTCCGAAGAAACACCAGGAATCTCTTTCCATACCGCAGCACCACCCTCTGCGGTGGTAAGATTTTTTACTGCATGAAAAGAAAATGTGGTAACATCCGCATACTGTCCACTTGGCACCCCATCGCGGGATGCACCAAATCCATGGGCACAGTCCGCCAGAACCAAAACACGTCCCAGCGCCTGCTGATATTTATTCTCACTTGCTTGAAACAAGGAACGCTTTCTCTCTACAATCTCAAAAATCCGATTATAATCACAGATTACACCCGCCAGATCTACCGGCATAATTGCCTTTGTCTTGGATGTAATCCGACGTTCCAATTCCTCATAATCCATTTCAAAAGAATCCTCTGCCGTATCGATAATAACTGGCGTTGCTCCCGTATGACAAATCGAGCTGGCGGTAGCCGTATAAGTATAGGCTGTCGTAATCACTTCGTCCCCTGGCCCGATGCCGAACAAACGCAATGTCATCTCCATACATGCCGTTGCCGAATTGAGGCAAACTGCCTTTTCCGTCTGACAACACTCTGCAATTCTTTTTTCCAGTTCCTTGGTTCGTGGTCCTGTAGTAATCCACCCCGACAGTAATGTGTCTGCTACTTCACGAACTTCTTCTTCTGTAATATCTGGTGGTGAAAATGGAATCTTCATTTTTATTCGCCTTTCTTCTTTATAGAGAAACAACAGAACACTTGCGTTTTAACACAAATGTTCTGTTGAAAAATATGCTATCATTGGGCACTCGGTGTCGCTGAAGGTGTTGCCTTCGCTTCTTCTGCCTCTGCTTCTTCTGCCTCTGCTTTTTCATCCGCAGCTTTTGACTCTGGTGTTGCCTTTAAAGCTCGCTTAATTTTCTTTGAAATCTTTGCCACCGAATCATAATCTGGAATACACACATACAACTTACGTGACTGATAAGAGTATGTAGTCATGCTTCCACCATTTCCCTTTGCATTTGCATATTTGATGGTCCACTGGGACATATCATTCAACTGCATTTTTGCAAGGGCCGTAATTTCTTTACGTGACATATTTGTCGTAAAGTTCTTTGACGCTGTCTTTAACAATTTCGCATAATTTGGAAGGACGTCTGGAGACATTGCCTTATTCAAAATCGCCTCAATCATATGCTGATGATTACGTCCTCGCTGGTAATCACCCTGCTGGAAGTGATGTCTCTCACGGCAGAATGCCAATGCCTGCTTACCAGTTACTCGATTGTAACCTTTCTTAAAGCTTGGACCCCAGTCAGAAACAAAGTCATAATCGGAATATACTTTAACGCCACCGAGCAAATCTACAATCTTACGAATACTTGTAAAGTTCACTCGTACGTAGTAATCAATTTTAATGTCATACAACATTTCCAACGTTTCTACGGAGCAGTCGATACCATGGATACCTGCATGTGTCAATTTATCTGGAATACCTCCCGATACAGAAAGTGGCACGTAGTAATCTCGTGGTGTCGTTGTCAACAAAATCTCGTGGGTCTTTGGATTTACTGTCATAATAACATTTACATCGCTTCGACTTGCTGTCTTAATGTCACCATATACATCAATTCCACTCAAATATACATTAAATGGCGTCTCTGTAATGTCATCCAATTTTTCCTTTTTCTTGATTACTGTCTCTACATGATGCGTATTCAATACTCGCGTATCGCTAGAAAATGTCTTGTAATAATCCTCAATCAGATTTCGATTTGCCTCATTGATTACAATTACGTTTACTTCTTTGGCATATAACGCATCAATCAGTGTATCGTTATCCTGATATTCTACCGTTACTGGCTGCTGCCCAATCGCTGCCTTTACTTCTGCTAATGCTTTATCGGTATTAGTACGGTCATTCGTAGCCAGGATACCAAACTTGTAATCCTTTGTTTCATATATACTCTGTGCTGGGTCATCTTTCAACACGATACAAGAAATCTGATCCACTTTTACTTCCTGTCCAGCCATTTCGTCGATTGCTGAATAGGTATTTACACAGTAATATCCGCCACCAACATAAAACAGGCAAATCAAACCGCATAACACACGCCCGACAATATAGCTCTTGTCTGTCATCTGGCTAAACATCTCATAAACCAACAAGAACAAACATACTGCAACCAAAGCTATAATGTACTTCGTCGGAACAAATCCAACATAACATACCACGCCTATCAAAGCGGCGCTCACTAGAATCTGTATAATCAGAAAAACAATACTTAGCTTTCTACTTAATAACGTTTTCACGGTGAACCTCCATATTTTCTCTCTTGTCTTGTTATTCTACAAGCCTTTGCGCATCCTTTCGCAAAAGTCCGTTACTCATTATAAACCATTCCCTCTAAAAAATCAATTCCAAAAGTCGTTTTGTCGATTTTCCGTCAAGGTATAAAAACTCACTGTTTACAAAGTCTTCCACTCTCGAAACATCGTTGTTTTGGAGACTTTCCAACAATTCCTTCTGATTTCGCACCACATTTCCCGGAACAAATTTTTTATAATCCCGGTAAAAACTTCTCCCATCTTTTTCAAAGCGCTCCAAATCATATGCATAAAATACAATGGGCTTTTTCCGAATGCAATATTCAAACACAATGGAAGAATAATCGGTCACCAGTACATCCGACGCTGCAAGCAACGTTGTAACTCCCGGATACCCCGAAACATTTACAATATTGTCCCACTTACCATCTTCAAACACGGTATGAATGCGCTCTGCCACATGGGGATGCAAGCGAATCAACAACACATCATCTGGCGCAAGTGATTCTGACAACATTGGCAAATCCAAGTGAAGCTTGGGCATTTCCACCTCATCGTCACGGAATGTCGGCGCATATAAAATGCATCGTTTTCCTTGCAACATCGGATATTCATTCAAAAACATCTGGCGTTTTTTCTCTAAATACTCCGGCTGAAGCAAAAGATCCGTCCTCGGAAGTCCCAGCACATAAATTCGTTCCTCCGGCACCCCGAAGGCACTGGCATATTCTTTTTTCACCGATTCCGAATTTACAATCAAATGTGTGATGTTTTGATTTGCTCGAAACTCTAAGTTTTTCAGCTCTCCTTGGTTTACATCTTGACCAAACTTCTTAATGGTACCTGTTCCATGCCAAAGTTGCACAACTTTAACCTTTTTGGAAAAGGAAAAGTAGGCCATTGGCAAAAACTCATTATCCAGGAAAACCGTTCCGGATGTTGCGAGATGATAGGCTTTTTTCACAAAGAAATTGATGGGATTGGTTATCTTATCTTTTCTCGTGAACCATATACATGTCAATCCACTGTCCTTTTTCGCCAATTCCTCTGCCACGATTCCAATATTTCCCTCTGGGCTATCGTCATGAGTCGCAATCAGAAATACTTTCTTTTCATTGATGCCACATATTCGGAACAAAGAATAGAAAAAGGCAAACAGCAAATATCCTATCTTCTTAATCATTTCTCGCCTTTAATTCCCAAATCGTCTTTAATCTTTGTTGTGGAAATCCCTTCCGTTCTTGGAAGATATACTACTTCACAGTATTCTTTCAGGAAATCAAACTTACCTTCCCAATCGTCTCCCATAACAAATACATCCACATTATTATTTACCACATCATCAATTTTCTGTTCCCATGTATACTCTGGTAAAACTTCATCCACATACTTGATTGCCTCTAAGATAATCTTACGGTCTTCAAAGGAATGATATGCCTTTTTTCCTTTGCCCGCATTAAATTCATCACTTGATACCACAACAATCAAATAATCGCCAAGCTCTTTTGCACGACGCAATAAATTAATGTGTCCTACATGCAACAAATCATATGTTCCATACGTAATTACTTTTTTCATTTGCTTTTATCCTCCATTCTGCAAACATTATGTTTTATCCCGTTTATTCGTCTCTCTCTACACCAAGTTTTTCATCATACAGATCGACAATCTCTTCTACATCACCATAAGCAATCAGCTTGCCTTGTTCCAACAAAATTCCTTTGTTGCACATGCGAAGGACCTGATCTGTTGAATGGGATACAAAAAGTACTGTGACGCCCTTGTCAAACATACTCTGGATACGAGCCTCACATTTTTTACGAAAACGTTTGTCTCCTACCGCAAGCACTTCGTCCAGAATCAAAATATCCGGCTCCACAATAGTGGCAATAGAAAATCCAAGTCGCGACTTCATTCCAGATGAATAATTTTTTACCGGAACATCGATAAATTTTCCAAGTTCAGAAAACTTAACAATTTCATCGTACTTTTTGTCGATAAATTCTTTGCTATAGCCAAGTACCGCACCGTACAGATAAATATTTTCCGCACCGGTGTACTGCTTGTCAAAACCAGCGCCCAACTCCAAGAGCGGGGCAATCTTCCCATAGGTTTCCACACTTCCTTCTGTTGGTTTCAACACTCCTGCGATTACTTTTAGAAGCGTACTCTTTCCAGCACCATTCAGTCCCAAAACACCAACTCGGTCTCCTTTTTGGATATCAAAATTAATATCCTTTAAAGCCCAAAACTCCTGATACATCAATTCCTTTTTCAGAAGTTTTATTATATATTCTTTTATATTATCTACCTTTTGAGAGCTAAGATTGAACTTCATACTTACATGATTTACTCTCATGGCAAGATCTTTTTTCGCCATTTTGTATCTCCTCCATTATTAAATGTTCAGAATAAATGTATCCTGCTTACGATAGAATAGGAACATTCCAATGCCTAGCAGCAACACACTAATTCCAAATGTATAGCCTAAAAGAGGCAAGTCAAATGGTTGTCCAAACAAACTGCGACGGAAGTTATCGATAATTCCAAATAACGGATTTAACCGAAGCACCGTCTGTATTTTCTCACTAAGCTCAGAAGCAAAATAGAAAATCGCACTACAGTACATAATCAGCATTCGCATGACACTCCACAAATACTCGATATCGCGGAAAAAGACACACAATGTAGCCAAAATCAAGCCCACACCAACGGTTAAGAGCAACAAATTGAACAATGGCACCAGCGACAAAATCATGTACCCATTCAGTGGTGCATGGTACGATCCTGTAACAATAAAGAATCCCATCACTGCTACCAGCACAATCATGGAAATCAAGAAAATAATAAAATTCGACAAAATCCCTGACAATGGATACATATACTTCGGAACATATACTTTCTTAATCATACCACTGTTGGAACGAATGGAACGCATCGCTGCATTTGTGGCTGTCGAGAAAAAGGAATACAACAGTCGTCCCGTCAATACATAGATTGGAAATGGTACTCCCACAAAAGCTGGATCTTGCTTTGCCCGTCCCAGCAATTGTCCAAACACTGCACTAAGCACAATCATTACTAGCAATGGCTCTATCATAGTCCATAAAATTCCCAAATAGGAACGTCGATATTTTAATTTGATATTCTTTTTCGCTAATTCTCCCAGCAAATAACGGTATTTACTGAAATTTTTAATTACTTGTGACATAATCGTCCTCCTTTATCAATCATTTGATTATATCATCATCTTGTGCCTTTCGTCAACTCTTTTGAATTCCTTTCCTGGGTAACACGAAAAAAGATTGACATATTTTGCTCTTGTGATATGATTATAGTTGTATAACTATGGCATGTCGCCAAATTTTTTAATGATTAAAGTATAGAATGGAGAAAAGAACATGTATAACATGGAGAAACAACATAAACTTGGCAAATTGCATGCGATTGAGCGTATCTGTCTTTTGCTGGACAAGGACTCCTTTCGCGAAATTGGTTCCAATATCACAAACCTTGAAGATGCCTTCAATATTAAAAAGGGACAGTTCCCTTATGATGGTGTTATCACTGGTTACGGAACCATTGGAGGACAGAAAGTTGTAATTTACTCGGAAGACTTTACCGTAATCGGCGGTACTCTTGGAAAACAGCATGGTTTCAAGATTGCAAATGCCATCAAGCTGGCAATCGAAAACCGTTGTCCGGTCATCGGTATCAATGATTCCGGCGGAGCCAGAATTCAGGAAGGTGTGAATGCCCTTGCCGGATATGGCGAAATCTTCTATTATAATACAATGGCATCCGGATACATTCCTCAGATTTCCATTATCGCTGGAAACTGTGCTGGTGGAGCCGTATATAGCCCAGGTATCACTGACTTTATCTTTGTTATCGACGATATCAGCCAGATGTTTGTAACGGGACCAAAGGTAATTAAGAGTGTAACCAATGAAGATATCACAGCTTCTGCTCTTGGTGGTGCCAACGTACACGCACAGCGAAGTGGTGTGGCTCATTTCCACTCTCCTTCAGAAAAAGAATGTTTCAAGAAGGTTCGTGATCTTCTTGCTGTCATCCCACCTTGCTACGATGACGGATGTATTCACACAAAGAAAGGCGTAGAGCTTCCTAAATATAATGAAAATGTTCAGTTCAATGAAGCATTGGCTAATATTATTCCAGAGAAGAGCAATCAGGGTTATGACATCCATGATGTAATTGACGGCATCGTGGACGAAAACTCCTTCGTAGAGGTTCAAGAGGAATTTGCGAAAAATGTAGTGGTTGGATTTGGTCGCATCAAAGGGGTAGCCGTTGGTATCGTTTCCAACCAGCCAAACTTTATGGCCGGCGTCCTTGACTGTGATTCCAGTGATAAAGCAGCTCGCTTCATCCGCTACTGTGACGCATACAACATTCCAATCATCACTCTTACTGACGTACCTGGCTTCCTTCCAGGAAAGGATCAAGAGTACAAAGGAATCATCCGCCACGGTGCGAAGTTGCTTTATGCATATTCTGAGGCAACGACAATCAAGATTAATATCATCTTGAGAAAAGCGTACGGTGGAGCTTACATCGCCATGAGTAGTAAACATCTTCGTTCTGATTTTGTATACGCATGGCCTTCTGCAGAGATTGCTGTTATGGGTGCCGAGGGTGCCGCAGATATCTTATACGGCAAACAGATGAAGAACTTTGGACCTGCAGAGAAAGCAGCATTCCGTCAGGAAAAGATTGATGAATACAATGAGAAATTTATGAATCCTAGTATTGCTTCCATGCACGGATACGTGGATGAAATCATCAAACCAGAGGCAACCAGAGAACGTATCTATGGTGATATCATGATGCTTTCTAACAAACGTTCCTTAGACGTTGTTCATAAGAAACACGGAAATATTCCGCTGTAAGTTGTACTTAATAAAATATAGCATTGGAAACAACCTTCTTTTGTGGTAAAATAGACTGCAAAAGGAGGTTTTTTTACGGATGAAATTACTTGAAGAACGAATTGAAAAAGACGGTATCGTCAAAGAAGGAAATGTCTTGAAAGTGGACAGTTTCCTGAATCACCAAATGGACATTCACTTGTTTAATGAAATGGGAAAAGAGTTTAAGCGTTTGTTTGCAAACAAGCCCATCAACAAGATTCTTACTATCGAGGCTTCTGGTATCGGCATTGCTTGTATCGTAGCCCAGCACTTTGATGTACCTGTTGTATTTGCAAAGAAAGCAAAAAGTATCAATCTCGAAGGAGAAATGTACTCCACTAAAATTGAGTCATTTACTCATAAGAAAACATACGATGTCATTGTTGCAAAAAAATATATATCCTCCAATGACCACATTCTGATTATCGATGACTTTCTTGCCAATGGCTGTGCTTTAGAAGGATTGATTGATCTGGTACAAAGCGCTGGTGCCACCGTGGAAGGAATCGGTATCGCCATCGAAAAGGGCTTCCAAAAAGGTGGCGAAATCATTCGCAAAAAAGGAATTCAGTTGGAGTCCCTTGCCATTGTGGATGGTATGGATCACGAATCAGGTACCATTACTTTTCGTCACTAATTTTTTTACTAATCAATTAACATGAGGAGAAATTCAGTTATGAACAAAACAACAAATTCGATTCAAAACATTTACTCATTGGATGGACGGGTTCCTGTAGGCAAAGCAATTCCTTTTGGTCTGCAGCACATCCTTGCCATGTTCGTGGCGAATATCGCGCCGATTCTAATCGTAGCTGGTACCTGTGGACTTTCCTCGGAACAGACCACCAATCTTGTGCAGTGTGCCATGATCATCGCCGGTATCGGCACCTTGATTCAGCTCTTTCCACTGTGGAAAGTAGGTTCTGGCCTTCCTATTGTTATGGGAATCAGTTTTACTTTCGTCGGTGTATTCTGCGCCATTGGCCCAACTTATGGTTACGGCAGCATCGTAGGTGCCGTTCTGGTAGGTGGTATCATCGAGGGGCTTCTTGGTCTCTTTGCAAAATACTGGCGTCGCATCGTGGCACCAATTGTAGCGGCAAGTGTGGTGACTGCCATCGGTTTTTCTCTACTTTCTGTGGGTGCCACTTCTTTTGGTGGTGGTTCTGGAGCAGAGGACTTTGGTTCCTGGCAAAATCTCCTGCTGGGATTTATTACATTGCTTTGTTGTCTGGTATTCCAGATCGTAGCGAAATCATATTGGAAACAACTTTCCGTACTTTTCGGATTGGTGGTGGGATATATTGTGGCTGCCTGCATGGGGGTCGTAGATTTTTCTGCTCTTTCGAATTGTGGAATTGTGTCATTGCCACATTTTCTGCCTTTCCGTCCCGAGTTTCATGCAGGGCCTATCGTAACAGTTTTATTGATATTCCTCGTATCCGCCACGGAAACCATTGGAGATACATCGGCTCTTGCCGCCTCTGCTTTGAATCGTGACATAACCGATAAGGAAATTAGTGGCTCTCTTGCCTGTGACGGATTGATCAGTTCCCTTTCGTCTCTTTTTGGCTGTCTTCCTATCACTTCTTTTAGTCAGAACGTGGGGCTCATTGCCATGACGAAGGTAATTAACCGTTTTACTATTGGGACGGGCGCTGTCATCATGATTTTAGCTGGATTCTTTCCATTCTTTGGTGCCGTGTTAAATACGTTGCCAGATGCCGTACTGGGCGGATGCACTATCATGATGTTTGGTAATATCGTCATCAGTGGTCTTCAGATGATCAGCAACTGTGGATTTAGCCAGCGTAACATCACCATCGCTGCCCTTTCCCTCAGCGTGGGAATCGGCTTCACTCAAGTACCGGAAATCTTCCACATCTTCCCACAGGTGGTTCAGAATGTGTTCGCAGATAACTGCGTGGCCACGGTGTTCCTAGTGGCAATCATTATGAATCTGGTGTTGCCGAAGGAAGAGGTGGAATAGAATCTCTTTTGAAGATAAAAATGTGCTACCTGCGAGTATTTCCTCTCTGCTGGTAACACATTTTCTCATTTTATTTCTATTCTGCGACTACACTCTACTGGCCGATTCCGTACTCCGCCATCAATTGTTGCTGGAACAACCGATCGGTGATGGAACGTTTTAAATCTTCAAATCGATTGTCCGTCATAAGTTTTTCGTTGAGAAGATTGATTTTGTTCGAACCGATTTCCTCGCCGATTTGCTTGCCGATTTGCTCCCCAATCTCCCTACCATTTTTCTCGCATTCTTTCTTCATATCTTCAACTGCTTTGCACATATCGTATCCCTCCTCTGTTGTTCGGTAATTCTCTTTACTCATCTTACTTCTGTATATTTCCCCTGTTGAAGCAAAAATATGTTTACCTGTTTTAATATCTGAGAAAATATTTGATGTTAGATTACTTTCGATATACAACGCAGTGTATACCCAGAGATTGGTATAAGTATACTATATGTAGGTAGGGATTGCAAGGGGATATTGTACTCATTGGCTAGATTCAAATAAAAAATTGCATTCAACTTCCACACCCAATCAAATCCGCCGTAGTCCGAACCACTCTCCCCACAAACTTTTTATTCGCCACTGGTTTTATAAAAACGGGCCACAGTTCTGGATTACTATTAATTGTATCAACTTTCGAAGTCCATATTTGGCGTCCCAAATATTTTCGTATACTTTCCGGATAATCCAAATTTTCAATTGCAACACCAAAATCCGAAAGTCTGCGATTCACGGTTCCAATGTAGCCAATAACAACATCCTCTCTGGCACTTTCTTTCAGTTGATCATATGTATTAAAAAAGACAGTTTCAAACCCCATTTCATAAAATCCACTGTATGCATTAAAATGATCATAGTCCTTCGGAATCATGTTTTTGTCGCATTGTACATATACTTTCATAGGGGGCCTCCTTTCGATTCTTTCATCAAACGATATACGGAATCATGTAAATCAACTTTTGATTCAACCGTACAAGTCGCTATTGTTTTAGATTCTTGCATAGTCCCCCCTATTCCTGAGTTTCACTGTTCTGTTCCGTATTGTAGTTTGTATCCTCATCCTCTTCGACACACTTTGCCGTAGACTCTTCTTTCAATTCACAAAGAATCCCTTGCGGTATTACATATTTCACCACACCAACTGCCGTATCACCAATACGGTCATACAATCTGCCTGCACTCATGCTCTCGCCTTGTACAGTGAATGGACTATTAGCCACATAGCCCACATGTCCCAGTCCCTCAAGTTCCACTTTGATTGCTTCGAAGTCAAACTCATTGTCTGGTTCCTTTACAAGTTTCACTTCCATGCCTGGTTCAAAAAACTCTTTTCCATAATGATGTCTTGTTCCTGCGATTGTAAAATAAATTTTATTCATAGCACATTCTCCTTTCATGGATGATTTAGTTTCTAGGTTTTTGATTACTTCCATTAAATGAAAAACTCATAGTTACCATATTTCTACCCTTTTGATACAAAATTGCATTTTGACATCAAATTTACAATTTTAGGCATATCAACTTGAGGCCAGAAGTGTTATAATTAACCTATTCCAGAAATCAGTAATAAAAAAATCAACACGACAAATAGACAGCTTGCATGTCTCGTTGAAAAAGTAAATGTAACCTGTCTCATTTGATACTTATTGACACGTCGATTACTTTCTGCATTACTGTATTTTTTGTTTTATTTCAATAATTCTGGAGTTAGATGCACTTCATCTGCCGGGATGAGGTGCATACCTAACAATTCAAATAAGACTTGCATATCCTCATCTTCGCCTTCTACAAGCTCATATGGAGCTTTCCAGTTTAGACTCCTTCTTTTTGTACTGTTGATATGATTCATCAAAAACGTTATATCCTTTTGTTCATATCCATCCATTGTTTGTCCTTTCGGCAGTACATATCGAATGTATTCATGATTCTTTTCGATGTGTGGTTTCTGCCATGATGACATAGGATCACAATAGTAGACTTTAGTTCTATAAATCATTTCTTCGTTCAATTCCATATTATCAACCTGCTTAAATTCGCTGCCATTGTCAGTCAAAAACACTGGAAATAATCTTCTAAATCTATCGTAACCTAAACCGGCCTCAAGGTAATCAAACACTCTAATAACACTTTCTGCTTTGCCATCTGGCAAAAGAAAAAGCAACATAATACTATTTTTTCTAAATATCATAGTAAGTAGCCTTTTGCCTTTTCTTTTTCGCCCAATAACAGTGTCCATTTCAACAACTTCCCACTCACAAAAATCCTTCTCTAAAGCACTTTTATAATCAGAAAATGTCCTTCCCTCTCTGTACTCATAAAATGAATCGGTTACAATAAACTAGACAAATTTTTTAAGGGCATATACAATATATTTAAAGACAGAAAGGAAGATTGCTTATGTCCGAAGAAAAAAAGCCTAGAACGCGACGTTCATTTACACCAGAATTTAAACAGCAACTTGTTGATCTTTACCGGAGCGGAAAACGCAAATGCGATATAATTCGTGAGTATGACATCTC
>JAZNJZ010000082.1:0-2495 GCA_045578325.1 Eubacterium sp. | reverse complement strand
ATCAGATTGCTTACCTTCCCACAAATCCGCATCTTGGCTAAGTTCAATAATTACATCGGCAATTTCTGTCATCACTTCAGCAGGAATTACAATTTGAGGTTGTGCGTCTCCAACGCAAGCAGTAACCATACTAATTATAGGTGTTATCATATTTCCACGCAGAAATTTTAAATATATTACCCCCCCCAATCTACTCCTGATCATTAAATAAAGGATAGGCCGGCAATTGCGGTTTTTGCTTGAGGGTGGATTGCAGTTTCTCAAGAGCCTGTTTAGCGGTAGTACCACGGCTGGCTTTCATCACGTCCTCACGTGTTTCGTTCCAATGGCGCAAACCTTGTGTCAAGTCACCTTCCCATTTCATCCACTCTGCTTTTTCGGTCATGATAAGCTCGTAGACAGAGGTGATGTAAAAGGTTACCTTGGAAATGTTTTTAGCATATCCCATCTTATCCGCATTTGTCATCTCATACTCGCCGGTATCAAGATTTGTCCAGCCAAGTATAGGATAAGGCACGTTTTGAACTTTTCTTTCAGCGGTCAACGTTCCTTTGGGAGAAAATATATAACGATATTCATTATTTCCACCCCACCTCACATATTCAGCATCTTTTTCTCTTAATTCCCACTGATGCCATTCTCCCACATCCAAGTACCATCCTCGCGATGTATCGCCGCTCTTTTTAGAGAAAATACACTGCGGATGCATAGTGTAACAAAATTGTTCCTGACTATAAAGATGGGCACTTCGCTCTGAATCCCCCTTATTCGGAAACGGCTCAAATACCATGAAGGCCTTCTCCGTTTCCTCATCACCTACCAAATCAACGATAGCAAGCACCATGTATCCTCCATGCGGATAGTGATTAAAAGTGAGCGCATAACGACCCGTAATTCGGATGGCTTCACAACGATAATCTCGGGCTGATAGATTGTGACCATCTGCATCCCAATGATACTGCGGCTTGGATGCCCCATAGATTAAGTCCTGCTGCACTTCAACGGGTAATTGTAATGCGGTATCAGGCAGTGTTTCGCCCCGAGACACTGCTGCACCTGCAACACAGGCAAATAAAGCTAAATTTAAAAAAAAGCTTTTAGGCATAACGTCAAGCATTATACCTAAAAATCTCAAAAATGTAAATAATCGAGTTTCTGTTCGTACAGTCGGGATTTCCCCTCGAACTTCCTTTCCCACGGTTTGTTACCTCCCCGCAGTTGTTCTTCAGGTCTGGAATTCCGCATCATCGCGGCTCCGCGCGGACTTTCACCGCAGTGCGCATATCGCGTCGGTCGTACATAAAGAAAGCCCCACATTGCTGCGGGGCTTTCTCCAACTTACTACCTAGAAAACAAAACGCGCGTTGTATACTCTTGCAACTCCGTTTATTATAGAGTATTTTTATACCGCTACTCTAATTTTCAAGAGCGTTATCTCCCCTGCTTTTCATTATAGTGTTTCACACTGTGTGAAACTCCATTAGAATCTATAATGCCTTATAATTTCAATCTTTCTTTATTCTGGAAAGAGACAGCAATTCCAGAAACAGTAACAAAACGCCCAGAGATAACAACGGCTACTTTTAGAGTCACTTTCCAAGGTGTTTTTGTAAAACGCAAAGTTATAGAAATTTTATCTGTCACGCTGATGTTTTTGAGAAAGCATTGAAAATCTGAAAATGAAGCGGGTGATTTTCACCAAAACTACTCTGAAGGACATTTTCGTCCCCACACATACAGCAATGCGAATTTACAGATGAGCAATTCAGCAAATTTTCACCTCACTAGATACTAAAACTAGTATTTCTAATGAATTTATACTAAATTCTTTACAAAGTGAGTAATTAGTGAGAAAAAGCCTTTACAAAACAGGGTCCTTTGGTATCATTTTCGCAGATGAAGAAGACCAAAGCCAAGACCAAGTTCTACGAAGTGGAGGGTAAGCGTGTCACTCTGCCCAAGGGTGTATCCGTGGAGATGAAGAACGGTGTTCGTAAGGTCACGGTCACTTGGTCAGAGCATGGTAAGGTTCGCAGGAAGTATTTTGACTACTCCTTGGAGGGTGTGGAACAAGCCAAGGACATCAACGCTACCAAGAAACAAGAATTGAAGCGTTTTGGTCAGGAGTTCGGGACTATCAGTGATGATGAGAAGCAAGCATTGGACTTGTGGAGAGCGTATGTAAAGGAAGCGGTGGGCAATGGCTTCAACTTCTCTTCTGCTTATGAGGTCATGCAGCGTGGATTGAATGGAATGAATACCACGACACCCGATTTCCGTTCCTTGGCTCGTTTCTACTTTGAGAAAGAACTCATGCGAAAGACTGATGGCGAACTCACCGACCATACGGAAACTGTTCGTCAGCGTTTGTTCAACATCGTTGCTCCTGTCTTTGGTAACAAACCTGCTCATACTATCACGGAGCAGGATGTATTGGACTTCTTGGATGGATTGAAAGGTCAGAATGGTGGTAAGGCTTCACTCGTCACCCGCAC
>JAZNJZ010000081.1:0-13889 GCA_045578325.1 Eubacterium sp. | reverse complement strand
AGCATAGGTTTCTTTCTTTGTCAGCACTTTGTACTGTAAAGAGAGGGGCAGGTAGGAGACCGTGGCATCCGACTTCACACGACTTCTCATATAAATCGGTTTCGTCTCATCCGCAGACAATTCTGTCTCCAACTGCTCTCGTAATTCATCCAATCGAGCTGTGATAGCACTGCTGTCCCCATTTTCCATGGATGCGTTCCAATCTGCTGTGATATTTTTATTTTCCACGCAGTCCATGACACTCTCTACTTCTTCATACTGGGAGATACCTGTATCCAAAGCGATCCACATGCTCTTTCCTGCATTTCTTCCTGCTCCACGGTAATCCGTGTATGGCACATATGCTTCCACCCATGTATGGGGAAGGGATACTGCTGTCACCTTGCCACCGGAGGATAACGTAGTCACTGGTACGCCAGCAGATGCCAGCACGTTTGCTCCGTTCTTGATGTTCTTTGCGCCAGTAAGATTTTTCACCTGCTCTTCATCCAGTTCGATGGTTCCCTCCACATAACGTGCCGGATAGCCAAGATGTCGGAGCATGGCAATAAGAAGGCTCGCATGATCCTTGTCATTTCCTGCCAAGGCATCAAAGGTTTCTCCTGCCCCTTTTCGACTTCCCGAATACAGTTCGTAGTCGATGGTGTTTTTCAGATAGTTGTATACATTCAAAGGTGTAGCAAGTTCATCTGCCTTTTCCTTGATGTCTTCGGTCAATTCCGTCTCTTCGGAAAGGCTCAGAAATTCATCTTTGGTAGCATCTTTCTCGTCGCTTTCTATGGATTTTTCCTGCATGGATTCCTCATATGCTTCGAGGTCTCCCACTTCCTTTGTCTTTACTTCTGCCTCTTCTGCTACGTTGATGGGCTCGGTTCCATAGATTGGAGCTTCTTCCTGTCCCAGCAACGTTTTCAAAGATTTTAAAGATTTTTTCTTTGTCTTTTCGCTGGCATCGCCGGAAAGCGTTACCAAAAGTTCTTTTGCCTTATTAGTATTTTCGCGATATGTTTTTTCATAGGCTTCCTGTCTCTTGTTTAGCGTTTCCGAACCAAGGGAAGCCACCTTTTCACAGTTCTCTTGAAAGAACTGGTCCATTTCAGCCTGAGACTCTTCCAAAAGTCCCGTCAGTTCCTCTGCCTTCTCAGCCACCTTGTCTGTTGCTTCCTTGGCGGAATCTTTTGCCAGTTTCTGCAACTCTGCCAATCCTTCCTGCAACTTTGCCGCTAGGATTTCAGCATCATTATACACCACTTCGGTATATGCCGCGGTATCCACCGGAACTTTTTCGTCCGCTTCCTTCTTGTTCGGATCTGCTGCGCAGCTACACAGGTTGATAAGCATTGTAAATACAAGTACCAACGCAATGGTCTTGCATGGTTTCTTCGCTTTATTAAATAAAATGTTCTTCATGGTTCTCTCCTAACTCAACATTTCCCTTTGGTTACTGATTGATTCGGATATAGGATCCGTTTATCTTGATTTCTTTTGCAATGATGGTTCCCACTAAGTCAAACTCAGACACGTTGATGGAGACCGTTCCATTTGGTGCGTAGATCAGACCATATGCCTTCGCCTTTGTAGCATTGATGTTGATATCCCCATTCATGGAACAAAGCACAGTATTCCCATCTTCCGTACCTATGATTGCTTCATTGCAATTCAAAGAAATACTTCCTTCGGATACCAGACGTTCTTTGATATCTAAGTACGTGCAGTACGCTCCCGTCGTTCCCTTGCACAAGGTTGGAACAGTAATGGTAGTGCTATTGTACATGTCAAGACTTTCATATTCCTGACTATCTTTTTTGATATCTTCTACGATTTTATCCGTGTAATCTTCTATCGCCACAACATCTGCTTGTTCTTCTTTTTCCGATATGTTAATGATCCAGCCATATGCCGCCACGTTTCCAGAAGTTTTCACCTGAGAAGCGGTGTTCAGGATGGATCCGCTAAAGAAAAAGTTTCCTTTAGCGTAAATATCCTTGTTGACATCCGCCTGACAGCAGTTGATGGTTACAGCGTTTTCCGTAGCGATCAAAGCGTGTCCGGTTGACAAATAGGCTGGTGTGGCATTTTCTACCACTGGTGTCTCCACTTCTGGAGTCTCTGGGGTTGGCTCTTCCAGGGTAGGTGTTTCTATTTCTGATTCTTCCACTTCCGGAGTCTCTACAATTGGGGTATCCACTTCCGATTCCTGTTCTTTTCCTACCAAGGTCACTTTAACTGTATCCAAAACATTTTCATCGTTCTCGCCAACATACAAAGTCACAAGATAATCCCCTGTTTCATATTGCTGAGTGCATATAGCAACCTTCCTTGATTGCTCAGTTTTCTTTTCAATCGTACACGTATCTGTACAAGCTTCTACTTCTTGCAACTCTGCTAACTTAATGACTCCAACTTTTATTGGAAGATTCATGATGTCTTGGTCACCTTCATTTTTCAACGTATAGTTGACAACAATATCATTTTCTTCTGCTACTACTTTCAGTCCTCCTACAAGGTTATATCTGGAAAGATCTTTCCCCTCGATCCATAATGATACCTCACTAAAAGTAATACATTCATCCCCTCGATAAACTTGGGACTTCACTGTATATCTTCCTTCATTCAGTCCTGCTGTCTCCAATAGGCTTGAGACTTTCTTTTCTCCTTCTGGAGCCAGTTCACCAACATCATGATGAAATTGTTGAATCAAGACATTATCTGCATCCCACACACTTAACACAACTTCTATCTCTTTTTCACTCCCATTGGTACTGGTATTGCGGACGATATCCTTAACACTGACCGTGGTTCCGGCTGGAACCTTTTTATCAGACAACGATAGTTCATCCACCAACACTCCATTTGAGCGAATGCAGAATGCTTTTTCGCCATTTCCTACACTTTCTTCTCCATCGTACCACTTTACAATCATCTTGTAGTCTCCCGCCAGAATATCTTCTGGGATATTCCAATCATATGTATGAGTTACTGGTGTACCCGCTATCATGTCCATGGCAAGGATATCCCCTACCTTTTCCACCTCATTCCCTTTTGCGTCCATGACGAAAACTTCTCCTCTCACTTGACGCTGAAAAGCAGAAAGTTCACTGGTAATGGTAATGTCCATGGTTTCATCTGTCTCAAAATTTTCCTTCTGAAAGAAAATTTCCGATTTTACACTTCCTCTATTCCCATTAATTCCCTTAGCGGAAATAGCCAAAGCATACAAATACAGATCATCCAAGGCTTTCTTGCCAAATCCTCTTGATTTCCAATAGCCATATTCCCAAGTAAGCGCCGAAGCAATCACGCTCCCCTTTCCTATTTGATATTCCACCATAGTAGGGTTTCCATCCTCTGTTTCAAATATGATCTTGCACCCCTCTGGCAATGAATCTTTGACAAAATAATCATGGCTCGCATAAGTCCCATACATATCTGCATTTGTTAATGCCTTTCCGTCACTATACTCCGCCGTTACGATTGGATGAGAGTCATCTACGATATAGTTATAATTTTGATATTGGTGAAGAACCTGGATATCTCCTGGTAGCGTCGGATCATTTTTCCCTTTTGACCATCCACTGTCGCATGCTCCATATACCAAAATTCCGCCATTTTCCACATACTCTTCAAAATCTTCTTTCAGACTTCGCAATATATTGTAGGTCTTTTCGTCTTGGTCATTGGCAATAGCAATCACCTTGTAATCCGACCATTTTTTTGTTTTCGCATTAATTGCAATCACTTTATCAAAATTAGCACCTATCTGGTTATACACCATATCATTAGATGCACTTCTCCATGGTCCCACGGATTGAATCAACAATATATCCTTCTTGTTTAATTTTTCCCGTACCTCTACTCTCGTCTGCGCCCGGTACACTTCTTCTCCCATTGCATCATACACAATCGCTTCAATACCAAGTTGTGTTGGTGCTTCTTCTTTTGCTAAGAAGTCCAGCACACCTACTTCGATTGCTGTTTCTTCTTCCCCTAAAGTTACCATAGTCTCTTTTTCTGCAAGCTTCTCTTCGCTTTCATATACGCTTGTTACTACTCGATAGTCTGTATCGTATGTGGCCTTATATTGAATATTCGCAGTTACGCATATGTCAGCCATATTACCTACATATATATAGTCCAAATTGCTTTTCAACGTCACTTTAGAAATGCTTGTCTTCTGATGAATCTCATAATTGATTTTCTCTAAAATTTCAATTGCTAATACTATTTCATTGATGCTATCTCCAAAACTGCCATTTTCTTTTTGCATTGCTACAATTTGTTTAGCATACTCATCCAACTTTTTGCCCCGATTTTTTTCAATCGCATAGCGAATGTTGTATAAAGATTCCAGTAAAGAATCCTCCTTGATTTCCTGTGGACTATTCGCCATCACATACGCATCTGCTTTTTCAATGGCATCCTCCATTGCATCACTGCGTAGGTGATACTCATACTTTCCTCTACAAAGCATCGTTGCAATATTAACTGTTAATATGTCATCTGATTGCTCACCATCATAGGTCCATCCCCCATCTTCACGCTGACTTGCAAGAAAATACTGCATTACCTTTGCAATGTTATCTTTATATACATCACCATATGATAACAGACACTCCAAAACCAGCCATGTATCATATACATCGCTTTCATATTCTGCTGTTACCCCAAACCCTCCATCAGTATTCTGACATTCTAAGAGTTTTTCTATTTCTTCTCCACAATCATTCTTTGCCCGACAAACTCGAGCCAAAGTATCTGCATTATTTTTGTAATCTCTCTGCTCTAACCAACGATAAGCATCTTCCACGCCTTCGGTATCCCCTATAACTGCCAGCACCGCACAGGTATCATTGACCAGAGCATCATCTCCCCAATGCCCATCTTCCGCCTGTTGTGTCTTCAGCCATTGTCTAGCTCTCTCAATGCTATCTGTTTCCGGCGATGCTTCCTCCGCCCCTTCACTTGCAGCGATGGCACTTTCTGTTACTGTAGTGCTTGTTGGCACCTCACCTTCTTGCAATGCTGCTCTCGCTTCATGTTCTGTCGTTCCTAAACAAACCACTAAAGCAAGTATCAAGATACTTGCTAAAATTCTTTGGTATGGTCTCATTTTGTAATCCATTCCCTTCTCTAATTTTTTATTATACAAATTTGTTATTGCACAATTTTTAACACAATACCTTTTGATTTTAAGAATTACCACTTCATTTGTCAAGTGAATTATCATCACACAGAGCCCTAGCACTCTTCACTCAAATAAAAATATAGCAATCACAGTCAGAAACATTTCGCTCGAATTCGTCGTTTCTGACTATGATTGCTATCGTATTTCTTGTAGAACGAAAGCTCGTTTCTACCGAGATGTTCGGTTCGCGTCTACGCTATCAGCCTTTCACTACGATATTGATAATTCTTCCTGGCACATAGATTTCTTTTACGATATCTTTGCCTTCAATCTTATCTGCAATCGCTTCTTTACCTGCAGCGATAGCAGTATCTTTATCTGCATCGATAGCAAGTTTTACCGTTGCTCTTACTTTACCATTGATCTGAACCGCGATTTCCACAGTCTTCTCAACCGTCTTGTCCTCATCGTACTCTGGCCATGTATTCTGATACAAGTGATTCTCGTATCCCATCATCTCCCAAAGTTCCTCTGTCATATGAGGAGCAACTGGGTTCAAAAGCAGAAGCAGTGTACGGAAATCATCTTTTGTCAATTTCTCTGCTTTATAGAAATCATTGATAAGAGCCATCATAGCTGCAATTGCTGTGTTATATTTCAAAGACTCAAAGTCGTTGCTTACTTTCTTGATGGTCTGGTGAATCTTTGTCTCCAGATCTGCGGAGTAACCAGTCTCATCTGTCACCATATCCTGCAATTTCCATACACGATCAAGGAAACGACGACAACCTTTTACGCCATCATCGGACCAAGCTGCTGCCGCATCAAAAGCACCGATAAACATTTCGTAAGTACGAAGAGTATCAGCACCGTAGGCATTTACAATGTCATCTGGGTTTACTACGTTTCCACGAGACTTACTCATCTTCTCGCCATTTTCACCAAGAATCATACCATGAGATGTTCTCTTCTGATATGGCTCTTTTGTTGTTACCACGCCCTGATCATACAGGAACTTGTGCCAGAAACGGGAGTACAGAAGATGAAGGGTTGTATGCTCCATACCACCATTGTACCAGTCAATTGGAAGCCAATATTCCATTGCTTCTTTGCTCGCCAATGCATTTTCATTGTGAGGATCGATGTAACGAAGGAAGTACCAAGAGGAACCTGCCCACTGTGGCATCGTATCGGTCTCACGCTCTGCTTTCCCGCCACAACAAGGACATGTTGTCTCTACCCAGTCACGAATGTTAGCGATTGGAGACTCTCCATTGTCCGTTGGCATATAATTATCTACTTCTGGCAGTTCCAATGGAAGCTCTTCTTCTGGAACTGGCACGTATCCACATTTCTCACATTTAATGATTGGAATTGGCTCACCCCAATAACGTTGTCTGGAGAACACCCAGTCACGAAGCTTGAAGTTTGTCTTCGCGGTTCCTACCTTTTCATTTTCCAACCACTCGATAATCGCTTTCTTCGCTTCCTCTACGGATTTTCCACTGAGGAATCCGGAATTCACAAGAGTTCCTGTCTGCACATCCGTAAAGGCAGCCTCTTCCACATTTCCACCTTCGATTACTTCGATGATTGGAATATTAAATTTCTTTGCAAATTCCCAGTCACGGTCGTCGTGTGCAGGCACCGCCATGATAGCACCAGTACCGTAACTCATCAGTACATAATCCGATACCCATACTGGAATTTCTTTTCCGTTTACTGGGTTAATAGCGGTAAGTCCATCGATTTCCACACCGGTCTTCTCTTTGGCAAGCTCGGTTCTCTCAAAGTCGGATTTCTTTGCCGCATTTTCACGATAAGCTACAATCTCATCCCAGTTTTTGATTTCATCTTTGTACTGGTCAAGATAAGGATGCTCTGGAGAAACAACCATATATGTTACACCAAAAAGCGTATCCGGACGTGTGGTGTAAATTCTCAATTTCTCTTCTTTGTCTTTCAGCTGGAAGTCTACTTCCGCACCATGGGAACGACCAATCCAGTTTTTCTGAGAAACTTTTACACGCTCGATATAATCCACGTCATCCAAGTCATCAATCAATTTATCTGCATATTTTGTAATCTTCAACATCCACTGGCTCTTTACTTTACGAACCACTTCGCTACCACAACGCTCACATACGCCGTTAACAACCTCTTCGTTTGCCAAGCCGCAAAGACAGGATGTACACCAGTTGATTGGCATTTCGGATTTGTAAGCCAATCCTGCTTTAAAAAGTTTCAAGAAAATCCACTGTGTCCATTTGAAGTAATTTGGATCTGTGGTATTTACTTCGCGATCCCAGTCAAAGGAATATCCCAAGGACTGCAGCTGCGCTTTGAAACGCTCCACATTATTTTTGGTCACCTCTTTTGGATGAATTTTGTTCTGAATCGCAAAGTTCTCTGTAGGCAAACCAAATGCATCCCATCCCATTGGATACAATACATTGTAACCCTGCATTCTCTTTTTACGCGCCACGATATCCAGCGCTGTATATGGACGTGGGTGTCCCACGTGAAGTCCCTGTCCCGATGGGTAAGGGAACTCTACCAAAGCATAGTATTTAGGTTTTGAAAAATCATTTGTTGCTTCAAATGCTCTTTCATCCTCCCATATTTTCTGCCACTTTTTCTCAATCTCTTTTGGATTGTATGATGACTTCATGTCAATTCCTCCTATATCATTTCTTCTATCTTAATTTTATTTACTGCTTTCTACAACATTTTCTGTATCCGTTTGTGGTGGTAACTGTACCGATTCTTCTGGTTTTGGCTGAACGATGTGTTTCACCGTTACACTTGCTTTTCTACCAATCTGATCCGTCACTTTGTATGTAATCCGATATATTCCCGGCTTGCAAGTATTCACTGTCTTCACCTTTTTATAGGAAGCTTCCGAATTCACCCGATACTTAATGGTAGCTTTTACCAGACCGGTTACCTTCGCACCTGTGGTATTGGTTGCTTTAATCCCCTTCATGACATCATAATCGGTATCACCGTATCGAATCGTCTTATTCTTAGCACCTTTAATCTTTGGCTTCTTTTTGTTATAGGGATTTCCGTTGCTCCATTTATCCGTAGGATCATAGCCCTGTCCCTTTTTCTTCACCTTGAGCATTTTAGGTTTCCCAAGAGGGCCCGGTTTGTTAGAGCGATACACTACAACCTGCGTTCCCATTGCACAATTATCGTAGATCCATTTTGCATCTTGTACAGTCAAACGAATGCAACCATGAGACGCCGTCTTTCCTAATTTATTGAACTCTTCATTAAAAAGAGTAGACGCATCTGGGCTATCGTATGGAACGGAGTGAAATAGATATGGTCCCGTAAATCGCGCCGAATACTGCCCCCATGTATATTCCACCAATGCATGCCAGCGTCTTTTCTCGTAAATCCGAAAACTCCCCACTGGCGTGGACTTGCCAACGGAACACACAAAAGCTTTATATGGTTTATAGTTACCCTTTTTTAACCGATAAACGGTTACGGTATTCTTTTGTAAATTTACTTTAATTTTGTATTTTGAAGCGGCATCTGATTCCGTATAACAACTACATAGTCCTAGCGTTAAACATATGGTCAGTATTGCCAGCACAATTTTCCATCGCATTCTGACTTCTTCCTCCTTCTTACGCATACAAAGTTTATTATACCAAGTTAATTTCACTTCGTCAACCATGGTCATTTTTCCTCTTTTCCCCCATATACTTAAAAAAAGCCGCCTAATCCGTGGACTCTTATGTAATAAAATGGAGGTATTTCAATTATGAATCAAATATTACTTTGGATTGAAAGCTACGGCATCCCTGCCATACTCATACTAATCATGCTGGAATATGCTTGCTTTCCCATCTCCAGCGAACTTGTACTACCTTTTGCCGGTGCCTTTGGGGCTGGTATCGGAACCCCTCTTCCTCTTCTCGTCGTGTATAGTAGTTTTGCTGGACTAATTGGCACTTCTCTCTGCTATGCAATCGGACGCTACGGAGGTTCTCCTCTGTTAGAAAAAATAATGATCCGCTTCCCTTCTAGCAAAAAGCCAATCCTATCTTCTTATCGAACCTTCGGAAATCATGGGAAACTTGCGGTATGCCTCGGTCGTGTCATTCCTCTATGCCGTACTTATATCGCCTTTGTAGCTGGTGCTTGTAGCCAACCGTATCCTATCTACGCCTTCTTTTCCATTATCGGTATCACGATTTGGAATACCATTCTTCTTACCTTCGGTTATTATTTCTATCAATATCGTGATATTTTCTTTTCTTATTTCGACCGATATAAAATCTTTATCTTTTTTGGAGGAATTCTAATTCTTTTATTAATCTTTGTTTTCCAACAGAAAGAAGAAGAGATGGTTTAATTGTAATGCAACTCTTAATAGTTAAGGCAGAAAAAAAAGAGATATCCTTATAGATATCTCTTTTCGTCAAGAGGCGACAACCAGATTCGAACTGGTGATCAGGGTGTTGCAGACCCATGCCTTACCGCTTGGCTATGTCGCCTTACCTTACCATAAATAATATACAGTAAAACCATTATTTATGCAAGTCTTTTTCAATTTTTTTCAAGAAACGAATTGCATTTCTTGTTACACAAGTTTGTTTTCAAACTCATCTTGAACTTACCTAGCAAGTTCAATGACCCCTACGGGAATCGAACCCGTGTTACCGCCGTGAAAGGGCGATGTCTTAACCGCTTGACCAAGGGGCCATAATCTTTTCTGTCGAGGAGCCTTTGTCGTAACCAATGGGTCATAACAGTGCACTCAACATTGACTATACTATCACACTTTTTCTCCTTTTGCAAGCACTTTTTTTATTTTTTTATCTATATCTGACGTTTTTTTGACTACTGTTTTTGCTAAACTGTTATCAACCATTGACAAAAGTGGGAAAACGTGTGAAAATAAAGGTTACAGCACATTAATATGGAGGTAAGATATGAAGGAAAAACTACTTATTGTAAGGCATCTTTTCGCTTCTTTCGCTTTATTGCTATTGCTTGCTGGTATTTTTTCAACTCCAGCAAATGCGGCAGAACAGACGGCAAGCGTGTCAGTCAACCGTGCATCGGGGGAATGCACTTATACCATTCAGGGGCTGGACATTAACGAAACCAGCACAATCACTCTGAATGTGTCTCATAAAGATGCGAATACAATTGCATTAACAAAAGAAATATCATTAGATACTACGAATTGTAATAACGGCACTTACACAGGAATCTTTTCTCTGGATTCTCTTGGTGGTACTTATGATACATATTCTGTAGATATTTTAATAGGAAGTTCTACCATTTCCGCCGGAACTTGCGACTTTACTGTACATAGTGACAAACTTTCCATGGTAGTAGACGGAAATACTGGCGAAGCTACTCGTACCGCAGTTATCTCTTCCAGCGAAACCGCTGGTGAAGTTGCTATCCCGGGAACCGAAAAACAAGTTTCCATTCTTGCTTGGAAAGAAGGTACCAACGAAGCTTCCGCCAAAACAGTAACAACCGCCACCACTTTCACGGAAGGCAATATGAATCTTTCCATGAAATTATCGGAAGCGGAACATTCCTATGGCAATTGGCATGCAAAACTTGTATTGAACAATACCAAAACAGGTGTTACGCAGACCTTAGCCACTGCAACATATACCGTTGCCCCAACTCAAACAAAATTTGGCATTACCAAGACCAAAGCATTGGAAAAGAAAAAATCTTTCCGCATCACCTTGAATGGCCTTAAAAATGCATATGGTATTCGATCCGCTTCATTTACTATTACAGACAGCAAAGGGAAAACCATAACAACCGTTAAGGGCGAAAAGAAAGCATCGAACGGAAGCAAATTTATTGCCACTGTCACAATGAAGAAGTTAAAGTATAAACTGGATAAATACACCATAGCAGCTACCATTACGGATAATGATGGAAAAACATGCAAGATCAGCACTTTGGCCATTGCAGATTGCACTGCACACAGTGGTACTTTTTCCGTCACAAAGAAAAGCAATGCCACTTGTATTTATAAACTATCCAAAGCATATTTACCTGGAAACATCAAGAAAATCGACTTTATTCTTTACCGAAAAAAAGGCAGCAAATACAAAAAAGTTGACACTTTTGAATTAAAGAAAACAGCCGGTAAAACGAGCATTTCTTTGAAAGTGCACAATGATAATACAGGTGATTTTAAGATTTATGTTTATGGCTATACTTCATGGAACAAGAAAGTTCTTCTAAACCAAGAAACCTATAAACTAAGAAAAAAGGATATGGGAAAAAATGGTTGGTTCTATGAAAAATATGCTGGTAAGACCTACAAGTTTTACTATATCAACAACAAAAAACAAACAGACTTAACTAAAATACTAAAACTAAAAGAAAGCAATGCTACCAATATAAACAAATTTTATATCGAAATCAATCGTGCTGCTAGCGCGGTAACGATTTTCATGTACAACAAAGAAACAAAAAAATACGATATTCCAATTAAAACATGTTCTGTATCGGTAGGCGCTGACACATGGACAAATGCAGGTACAAGTGGTTTGAATCCGGACTCTTCTTACACTCCACTTGGTACGTATTCAATCTGCACCAACGGAACAGCAGTAAAGTATACGATGAAGCCAATGCACGAGCCAGACGGCAAAATTCTTTATGCAAGATGGACTTCACATATTGTTGGTAATGTATATTTCCATTCCATCGCAGTTCCGAAAGATTCTCATTATGCGTTGAGTCCATATACTTACAATCGACTTGGATCACCTGCATCTGCCGGTTGTATTCGAATGATGGTTGCTGACGCAAAATGGATTTATGACTATGCTTCAACAGGAAGTATTGTTAAAATCGTAAAAGGAAATGCAAAGAAACCAGGCCCTCTCGGCAAAGCTCCTACAATCAAAGTGCAAGGCAGTATCAATTACGATCCTAGCGATCCAGGCGTTCCTGATTCGCGCAAAAAGAAGGATTATAAAGCAAAACGAATCAGTGGTTATATTACGAAAAAAGGGAAGCGTGTAGGCTTCTAACTTCAAAAAACAAGAGCTGCGCAAGCGAACAAAATTCGCTGGTGCAGCTCTTATTTTTTTACTTTTTAATCTTAATACTTTGCTTTCCTACCCATGTATACTTCCACTCTTCATCCTCTAAATCCACATAAGAAACCTCAATATAATAACGCTTATTCTTTTTCAAGTTCGTAATTACTTTCTTTCTTGAATCTGAAGGACTAGAACAAATACGAGCATCCGACATATCCTTATTTAATGAATAGCGAACATCAAACTGTCCAAATACAGCAATTGCATCTGAATCATTAATTGTAACGATTACCTTTTGTGATTTTACATTTTTAATCTTATACTTCACCCACATTGGGCTCACTGTAATATTCTCTGCCAAAGAAGGGCTAACATCTGTACGATAATAAACCTCTGTCTCAGATTCATTATGCCATCCCAACAAAGTATACCCCTTCTTTTTCACATCCAAAGGAAGCTCTATGTTCGTTCCATACTCATAACTTGTAGGCAAATCCCCCGTTCGTTTTCCACCGAGCAACTTGTAACGTATCTTATATTTTTTTCCCCTTGCTTTTGCAGTTTTTCCTGGTGCCACTTTATTTTTCTTTTTTTTCCCCACATACCATGTTTTATTGTTATCACAATCATCCAGTTCACATGAAATCTGAGAACGATTTCTTATTTTTCTCAGCATTGGAGTGTCTGCGATTGGATCATTCCATTCCTCTAAGTCTTCTGGTAACGTCAATTTTCTAAGCCGAATACACCCCAAAAAAGCATCTTCTTGAATTGACGTAACACTATCTGGAATATAAATCTTTTTAAGATATTCACATTGTTCGAAACACCCCTCTGGAATTTCTGTAATTCCGTCTGGTAATTTGACTTTTTTTAGACTGGAACATCCTTTGAACGCCTTCTTCCCAATCGTACGAAGTGTCGACGGAAATTCGATTGCATTCAATTCCGTGAAATCCGTAGAAAAACAATAACTATCAATTCCTGTTATTCCTTCGTCTATAATCACCTTTTCTATCCCAGCCCCTACTTCTTCACCTTCAGCCAGTTTTTCTAAATGTTCCCATTGTAAGATTCCCGTACCAGTGACTTTTACGGTACCTTCCTCTATGTATTCACATTTTATCTTACTTCGTATGCTTGCAACATCTGCATCTTTTGGCATCCATATTGCCATCGAAGTAGCAATACATAGCATCACAAGCCATATCTTCGTCCATCTTTTCATTTTATAGTCCCTTCTGCAACAATCATTTCTTAACAACATCGTTAGTATATCAGCATTTTCCATTAAAAATGTGTCATTTTTCCTTTTTTAAGAAAATTTCTTCATAAAATATCTTTTTATCAAGTATAAGAAAATAATAAAAATTAAAAAGGAACGTCTTTTGACGTTCCTAAACTCCCCGAGTAGGGCTCGAACCTACAACCCCACGGTTAACAGCCGTGTGCTCTACCATTGAGCTATCGAGGAAAATGAATTTAGCAAAGCTAAATTCATCAAAAGAACTCGTGAGAGTTCTTTCAACTGAGCTTCTGCTCCGCTTTGCTTCTATATAAGATACATTTTCTTGTACCTTCAAAACTACACATTACTTACTATCAAACTTTTAAGGTCAAGCCTTCGACCTATTAGTATCCGTCAGCTACATACATTACTGCACTTCCACCTCGGACCTATCTACCTCGTCGTCTTCAAGGGGTCTTATTGA
>JAZNJZ010000080.1:0-4108 GCA_045578325.1 Eubacterium sp. | reverse complement strand
CCCTGTGGCACAATTTCTGGTTCTTCCCAACCATATTCTACACCTGTCTGATCTGATGTCAGCGTACTTTCCTTCAAACTTTGTCCATATGTAATCGCCGTTGCTTTTGGATATCGGACAACCAATACTTGTGCCTTAACCGTCACATACTGCCCCTCCGGATTATATCCCGACACACTACTCCAATCATAATTTTCTTGATCCTCTGGCACAAATCTTATATTGTATTTTGCCACATCCCTCTCTACTATTTGCATTGGGTTTTCCCACTCAAACTTTCCCTTTATCGTTCCATCCGTGGTTATCTGAGAAACCCCAAGCACATCTCCTTCGGCTAACATAGCTGCAGAAAAATACGGAATGGTTCCTTTTGCCGGATGAACCGTCACAGGAATTGTCTTTTTCACCTTCCCATTCTCATAGCCTTCTATTTGGCTATAATCATAATTATCTGTATCACAAGCCCGAAAAACCACCACATATCCATTGTTCTTTACAGTGGGCATCACATCTGGCTCTTCCCAAGAAAAATCACCATATATTTTAGAGCCTCCATTTAGTAAAGCACTACCAAGACGCTCACCATATGTAATGGCAGCCGCTTGCGGGAACTCAATCTCTTCTATCTTCTTTTTCTTGATTTTTACCATTTGATTTCCAGTCTTTGTTGTATATCCCGCCTTTGACACCTCATAATACACGATATATTCTCCTGCATTTACATAAGTTGGGCACAATGTAGTGGTATACTCACCTTCCACAATTCCATATCGAATGGTAGTTCCTTCGTCAGCCTTTACCTGGATACTATGAGGATTTCCATCATACTCTCCTTCAAACCCTTTTGCCTCTACCGATAATGTTGCTGCCTTAATAACTACATCGGCGCTACCTGTAACGGTTTCATAATTATCCTTTGTCACTCGATAATACGTCGTATACGTCCCTGGTAAAGTATACACTGGGCATGTTTCCGTTGTGTATTTCCCCGCTGTTTTACCATATTCAACCTTGGCACCTGTGTCATATTGAATTGAGATTGAATGGGGATTCCCATCATATGTACCTGTGTAACCATTTACCTTTATTGACTGAAAACTTAGGGGAGAAATGGTAAACGACAACGTTTTCTTTCCCGTATAATCACCAGTTCCATTTATCTGTAGGGTTGCTGTTCCAGCTTTTGTATTATTTACATAAGAATAGGTATAATCCACTCCCTCTGTCAGTTTCTCCTTTCCGTAATATACCGTTGGTTTCGGTGTATGCGCTTTCCCATTGTATGTATACGATGCAATACTCTCCACGTCACAATCCGATACATTAGCCATTTTCATCGTTCCAATGTATAAATTACCACACTTGTTTTGATTATGGATAAGTGCACCACTATTCCAGCCCGTTGCCAAATAAGCTCGTATATAATCCTGATTCCGATTCGTATAATTAACCGTAAGCCCCGTTCCACCTCCACCTAAAAACTTAGGATTTTCAACATCATATATCTTCGTTTCTCCTGCAAACTGATAATAATTCTCCTCTTCTGGTACGATGGCATAAATGGTCATCTCTCCCGAAGCATCCTTGCATCCAACCATACAATTTTGCATGTATTTTACATACAACGGAATATCCGGTGCATTTTTCATATTGATACAATTCCAAAATGCATAGCGAATGTCCTCTACTTTCTTAGGAAGATCTGGTGCATTGGTCATATTCTCGCACTGATAAAAACAATACGCCATGTTAACCACACTTTCCGGTATATCCGGCGCCTTCGTTAGGTTCTGGCATCCATAAAAGCACCCCTCCATATTTTTTGCACTTTGAGGAATCGTCGGTGGGATAGAGATGGATGTTTCACGAAACATATATTCCATATCAAAAATAATACTGCTTATTAGCGCAGGCGTCTTAGTTAAAGACGTGCAACCATCAAACGCTCCCTTTGCCGCGGATACGTTTTGTGGAACCCGAATGTTACAATTGAGTTTGGAACAGTTTTTAAAAGTCTCGCACATGGATTGCACAGAATCTGGCACTGTACCAACACTAGTCAAACTCTCACAATTCTCGAAAGTCCCATTCATTCCCTTTACTCCAGATGGAATGGCATTTACGGTCTGCAAATTCACACACCCTGAAAAGTAGTAACTGATATCACCTCCCATTACTTGTGTCATTTCAAACTTCACTTGTTTAATCTGACTTCGCACCGATTTCCATGGAACTTCTTCTGCCGAAAAACTGGCGAAGGTTCCATTTCCTTTCAAATACAGAGTACCATTTGAGTCCAATTCCCAACGGTTCTCACCACACATTCCACTTGTTACAGTTGCTGCTCGCACTACAGAATTTCCTTCGAACGTACCACCTAAAAGTGCACATAGCAGCACCCATGCACAAAAACGATACAGCATCTTTCTTCCTTTTTCCATAGAAAAATCCTCCTTTGTCGTTTTTGCCCCATACATCTTATCACTCTCCGGTGTGCCAATACCAAAGTCATTTTGTGAAAATTGGACGATTTGTCCTTTGATCTGCCTATCCATAGATACTCTCTCAAAAGAACATTGAGATTGTTTGTCATTATAGTCTCTTTCTTCTTGAAAAGCAAGAACTTTTTTCTCTTACTTTCACATCAAAACCAAAAAATACAGCTAAAATACCACCTTTTACTCATTCTCGTAATTCAAGAATAAATGCATCTTTCACCTTCTATAATAGAAAATAAATAGACAAAAAAACAGGCAGAAAAAATTTTTCTACCTGCTTTCATTTTCATATAAATCGAGATTAGCGACATGCCTCCAACGCCTGAGCCAAATCCTCAATAATGTCATTTACATTCTCGATACCAACAGAAAGGCGAACCAAGTCTGGTCCTACGCCTGCTGCAATCAGCTCGTCATCATTCATCTGTCGGTGTGTTGCCGATGCTGGATGAAGCACGCAAGTATGGGCATCTGCCACATGTGTAGCAATCATAGCGATTTTCAGCTTGGCCATGAATTTTTCTGCCGCCTTACGACCACCTTTCACACCAAAGGAAACCACTCCACAAGTTCCGTCTGGCATGTATTTCTGCGCTCTTTC
Organism: Eubacterium sp.; assembly: GCA_045578325.1. GTDB lineage: Bacteria > Bacillota > Clostridia > Lachnospirales > Lachnospiraceae > Eubacterium_F. The sequence continues at coordinate 1,009 of JAZNJZ010000080.1, read as the reverse complement.
GTAGTATTTATTTCCTTGAAGTCCTGGATAATTTACCCATTCTACACAGTCATGTGCTTCCAAAAACTCTGCCACTTTCTGTGCATTTTCGCAGTGACGAGGCATTCTTACATGCAACGATTCGATTCCCAAGTTGAGAAGATATGCATTCATTGGTGCCTGAATGGATCCAAGATCACGCATAAGCTGTGCCGTTGCCTTTGTAATATAGGCGCCTTCCAAACCAAATTTTTCTGCATAAGTAACTCCATGGTAAGACTCATCTGGTGTAGTAAGTCCTGGGAACTTATCCGCATGAGCAAACCAATCAAACTTACCAGAATCCACGATACATCCACCTACGCTGGCATCGTGTCCATCCAGATATTTTGTTGTGGAATGGATGACAATATCTGCTCCCCACTCAAATGGACGACAATTAATCGGTGTTGCAAATGTATTGTCCACAATCAATGGTACTCCGTGATTATGCGCCGCTTTTGCAAAACGCTCAATATCAAACACGATCAATGCTGGGTTAGCAATGGTCTCACCAAATACAGCCTTTGTGTTTGGACGAAAAGCTGCTTCCAACTCCTCATCAGAACAATCTGGCTCCACAAATGTAAACTCAATGCCCATACGTTTCATGGTAACCGCAAAGAGATTGTAAGTTCCTCCGTAAATCGTGGACGAGGACACCACGTGGTCTCCTGCGCTACAGATATTAAATATAGAATAAAAGGATGCTGCCTGACCAGAAGAAGTAAGCATCGCAGCAGTTCCTCCCTCCAACGCACAAATCTTAGCAGCCACATAGTCATTGGTTGGATTCTGAAGTCTTGTATAAAAATATCCACTTGCCTCCAGATCAAATAATTTACCCATATCTTCGCTGGAGTCATACTTAAATGTTGTACTCTGCACGATTGGAATCATACGGGACTCACCATTTTTCGGTTCATATCCTGCCTGGATACATTTTGTTTCTCTCTCCATGATCATTCTCCTTTTTTATTATTTTATCACC
>JAZNJZ010000079.1:0-20195 GCA_045578325.1 Eubacterium sp. | reverse complement strand
GTAACTATGGATATAGTTCCCTGTCAAAATTTATTGAAAGTACACAGCAGTTTGAATTATGTCGAAATAATACAACGATTAAAGTAGTTATTAAAAACGGAAACGATATTAAGGAAATTCAAGACCAAGTATTTGAGATTTTGGCCCATAAAAAGAATAAGTCAGGAATTTTGTTAGGAAAACTAGCGCAAGAGCTTTACCAATGCGCTCCAAACTTTACGCCTAAGAAATTTGGGTATTCAACATTTTTAAAATTTCTGCAAGATATTGATGGAGTACAGATAAAGTTAAAAGATAAGCAGAAATATGCACTAAGGAAAAAATAACATTCCCCAAAAAAACTGTTGACATCCCCGCAAATTCGTGATATATTTTATGAGTATGCCGCACAACGAGGTATAGTTCTGTCCATTTTTACATAATTTGAGACAGGCACCGTAGTTGGCGAGTAAAATTAAGGAGGTGCTATATGTACGCAATTATAGCAACCGGTGGTAAACAGTATAAAGTAGAAGAAGGCGACGTAATCAAAGTTGAAAAACTTGGTGTAGAAGCTGGAGAGACAGTTACTTTTGATCAGGTTCTTGTTGTAAGTGACAAAGAGACAAAAGTTGGTACTCCTACCGTAGCTGGCGCATCTGTAACAGCAACTGTTGTAGCAGAAGGCAAAGCAAAAAAAGTTATTGTTTACAGATATAAGAGAAAAACCGGATACCATAAGAAAAATGGTCACAGACAGCCATTTACTCAGGTTAAGATTGAAAAGATCAATGCTTAATTGATCCTGAGAGGGAATGTCTATGATACGGATCGATATCAAACGATCACCAAATGGTAACATGGTTGGTTTTCTCGTATCTGGTCATGCTGGATTTGCCGAATATGGTTCCGACATTGTGTGTGCTAGTGTTTCAGTTTTGGTGATTAATTGCATTAATTCCATTGAAACATATTCGAACACGGCATTTGTTGCAACCGAAGACGAGCGAACGGGTACCATTGAGTTTACCTGTGAGGGCGAGATTGATGAAGCAGCTGCGTTGCTGATGAATTCACTTGTTCTTGGCTTGAGGGGAATTCAGGAAGAATACGGAAATGAATATGTTACGTTACATCAATAATTGTTAGGAGGGAAATGTCATGATGAAAATGAACCTTCAGTTCTTTGCTCATAAAAAAGGAATGGGTTCCACAAAGAACGGTCGTGATTCCGAGTCTAAGAGATTAGGCGCGAAGAGAGCAGACGGTCAGTTCGTTTTAGCTGGTAATATTCTTTACAGACAGCGTGGTACTAAGATTCATCCAGGTACAAACGTTGGAAAAGGTGGAGATGATACATTGTACGCTTTGGTTGACGGTATTCTTCGTTTCGAGAGAAAAGGAAGAGACAAGAAACAGGCTAGTGTATACCCAGTAGACGCTGAGTAAGATTCAGCTATATTTTTGAAATGTTGTAGGGCTGTCATGTATTTGGCAGCCTTCACTTGTATAAGGAGGCAGACATGTTTGCAGACCAGGCGAAAATATATATCCGTTCCGGAAAGGGCGGCGATGGACACGTAAGCTTTCGTCGAGAGCTTTATGTACCGGCAGGAGGCCCAGATGGTGGGGACGGTGGAAAAGGTGGCGACCTGATATTTGAGGTAGACCCAGGCATCAATACATTAAACGAATTTCGACATATCCGTAAATACTGTGCTGAAAATGGTGAGCCGGGTGGCAAGAGACGCTGCCATGGACGAGATGGAAAAGATCTCGTAGTAAAAGTTCCAGCAGGAACAATCGTAAAAGAAGCAAATTCAGGACAGGTCATCACCGATATGTCCTATGAAAATACACGAGAAGTAATCTTAAAGGGCGGTCGTGGCGGAAAAGGAAATCAGCATTATGCTACACCAACCATGCAGGTTCCAAAGTATGCACAGCCAGGAAAACCAGCCATGGAGCTGGATGTAATCCTTGAGCTGAAGACCATCGCAGACGTTGGTTTGGTTGGATTCCCGAATGTAGGTAAATCTACATTCTTATCCCGTGTAACCAATGCCCAGCCAAAGATTGCCAATTATCACTTTACTACATTGAATCCAAATCTTGGTGTGGTTGACTTGGAAGGAACCGATGGTTTTGTCATTGCGGATATTCCGGGACTCATCGAAGGTGCTTCCGAAGGAATCGGTCTTGGACACCAGTTCTTGAAGCACATCGAGCGTACACGAGTAATGATTCATATGGTAGATGCTGCATCCACAGAAGGCCGTGATCCAATTCAGGACATCAATGTCATCAACGAAGAGTTACGTGCCTATAGCGAAGAAGTGGCATCCCGTCCACAGGTTATCGCAGCCAACAAAGTGGATTGTTTTTACGGAGATGAAGAAGAGACGGTATTGACCCTTTTAAAAGAAGAGTTTGAGCCAAAGGGAATCAAAGTATTTCCGATTTCAGCCGTTACTGGAAAGGGCGTCAAAGAACTTCTTTACTACGTAAAAGGAATGTTAAATGAGATCAAAGAGGAAAAAGTAGTCTTTGAAAAAGAGTATCTCATCCAAGAACCAGATTTCCAGAACGAACCATATACGGTGTTCAAAGAATCCGAAGGCGTCTTCAAAATCGAAGGTCCTCGTGTGGAACGTATGCTTGGTTATACCAACTTGGATTCTGAGAAGGGATTTGAATTCTTCCAGAAGTTCTTGAAAAACAACGGCATGCTGGATGAATTGGAAGCTCTCGGCATCGAAGATGGTGATACCGTTGAGATTTATGGATGGAGTTTTGAATATTTCCGATAGGAGATAGAAAGGATAAAGAAATGACAAGCAAACAAAGAGCGTATTTAAAAGGACTTGCAATGAAGATGAATCCAATTTTTCAGATTGGAAAATCTTCTGTTACACCAGAGCTCACAACGGCCATTGATGAGGCTTTGGAAGCAAGAGAATTAATCAAGTTAAGTATCCTGAAAAATTGTTTCGATGATCCTCGCGAAATCGCAGAAGTGATTGCTGAGAGAACCCGTTCCGAAGTAGTTCAGGTTATCGGCAAAAAGATTGTGTTGTATCGCGAGTCCAAGGATAAAAAACAAATTCAATTACCATAGTCATTTTGTTGTAATACAAAATAGAAACGAGGAAGTATATGGCAAAGATTGGTATTATGGGTGGCACCTTCAATCCCATTCACAATGCGCATTTGATCATGGCGGAAGAAGCAAGAGTTCAATTTGACTTGGACAAGATTTTATTTATGCCTTCAAAAAATCCGCCCCATAAAGATAAAAAGGATATCGTATCCGATGCCCACCGCGGGCGCATGATACAGCATGCCATATGTCACAATCCGTATTTTGAATATTCGGATATGGAGTTAAAACGTGAGGGCACCACTTATACCAAAGACACTCTCGCAACGATAAAGCAAGAGTCCCCCGAGACAGAAGTACATTTTATCTTAGGTGGTGATTCGTTGGAAGCGTTGGAGACTTGGTGTGAACCAGCGTATATCTTTGCCAATTGTCACATTTTAGCAGCAAATCGCGGCGATACGGCAGACCAGAAGATAAAAGACTGGATTCAGTACTACCAAGATAAATATGGCGCTCGTATTTCCGAGATCAAGATGCCCCTGATTTCCATTTCCAGTGAAATGATCCGGGAAAAATTGGCTCATCGCCAATCCATTGGGGATTATTGTCCCGCCTGTGTGGAATATTATATTCGAAATAACGAGTTGTATGGCGTGCAGGAAGCGATTTGTAACGCAACAAAGGAACAACCACTTCTTTGCCATGTTTTGGAAGCTTGTTTGAAACCAAAACGGTATCGACATACATTGGGTGTCGCTATGACAGCTGCCAACATGGCAGTGATACACGGTGTAGATTCCGAACAAGCATATCTTGCCGGGCTTTTGCATGATTGTGCAAAGTATCTGAAAGGAACTGAGATGATTACCCTTTGCAATCAGCATCAGATTCCGCTTTCTGACATTGAACGCGAAAATACGGCATTGATTCACGGAAAATTGGGCGCATATTTTGCCCGTACCAAATATATGGTAGAAGACGAAGATGTATTGAATGCAATTTCGTTTCACACCACTGGGCGTCCCCAAATGAGTCCATTGGAGAAAATCATATATCTTGCGGATTACATGGAGCCCCATCGTGATATGAAATGCAAACCACATTCCTTAACAAAAGTTCGAAAGATGTGTTTTAACGATCTTGACCGAGCACTTTGTATGGTGTTGGAAAATACGGTTTCTTATTTGGATAAGTCTGGAAAACCAGTAGACGAAATGACAAGAAAAACTTATGAATATTATAAATAGAGAAAGGAAGGAACCAAGGTATGTTGACTTCAAAAGAAATTGCACGCATTGCTTACGATGCATTGGATGAAAAGTTAGGAAAAGACCTTCGCATCATTAAAATTGATGAGATTTCTGTTATTGCAGATTACCTAATTATCGCAAATGGTGGTAATAGTTCACATATAACTGCTTTGTCCGATAATGTTGACATGAAGATGACAGAAAACGGTATCGAGAATAAACGCGTGGAAGGAGATCGCAATTCCACTTGGATTCTTATGGATTATGGCGACGTCATCGTTCACATTTTCTCACCAGAAGATCGTTTGTTCTATGATTTGGAGCGTATCTGGAGAGATGGTGCAACCATTGAACGAGATGGCTTAGAATAAAAATTTTTTCATACAAAAAGGGACTCCTCGAGAGTCCCTTTACTCATTCTTATCTGCCTATTTACATCAAACGGAATAATCCCACAACGATACCAAGAATCACAACTTCATTTACATAGATTGGGTCCATGTAATCATTTTCTGGTTGCAGTCGATAACGACCATCTTCTTTATAATAGGTTTTAACCGTTGCAGAATCTTCAACCAACGCAACTACAATGTCTCCATTTTTTGCCGTAGGACTTTGTCTCACGATAACTTTGTCACCATCGTGGATACCAATATTAACCATACTGTCTCCACGTACATTTAACATAAACAAATCCCCAGCTGGCAATTCTTCCGATAAAAGAGGGAAGTATCCGCTGATATTTTCCTCTGCAAAAATTGGCTGTCCCGCTGCTACAGTACCTACAATCGGAATATTTCTCATTTCCTTTCGGGTAAGATTAAAGTTGTCATCTACAATCTCAATTGCTCTTGGTTTTGTTGGGTCACGACGAATATAGCCGTTCTTCTCCAATGTTTCCAAGTGAGAGTGTACCGATGAAGTTGACTTTAAGTGAACTGCCTCACAGATTTCACGAACCGCTGGCGGATATCCTTTTGATATAATCTGTTCTTTTATGTACTCTAAAATTTCGCTTTGTTTTGCGGAAATTCGACCATTGCCCATTCCATTACCTCCTAGCATTGTTTGAATAACAGACACAAACAGTTGTTTGTATTAAATATAACATACCACACACACATTGTCAAACGTTTGTTCTGATTTTTCTAGATATTTAATAGAATTAATAGTGGACAAATTACCTTTCTGTGGTTATAATTATTTAGGAACGCTTTGTTCGTCAAATTAGATAGGAGAGTAGAAACAAATGAGTGGAAATAATGATTTAAAATTTTCAGAAAAACTAAAAAACGACAAAAAATTTCGATTTGAGTTTATTATAGGAATATGGTCTGGTGTAGTGGCATTGGTATTAGTTGTGGCACTGGTTTTCGTTGGAAAAGTATTCTTGTTTAACACAGAGACGCCAGAGAGCGAAGAAGTTGTGCAAGATTCTACCCCGGCAATAACGGACCAGGCCGTTCGTGCAACAGAGACAGAGCCTCCGTATGATAATGCTATCATTAGTGGAAACGAAGAGGATTGGGGCGAGGATGAAGTAGATGAAGATTTGAAGAATGCTAAGTACGCCTATGCAACAACCACCGTTAACATTCGAAGCGAAGCAGCACTTACTGCCTCTGTTATTGCGAAATTGCAAACCGGAGACAAGGTAAAGATTTTAGAATATGGAAAAGAGTGGACAAAGGTTTCCTTTGAAGGAAAAGAAGGATATGTAAGTTCCATTTACTTGAGTGTTGATAAGCCACAAGCGCCAGTATATACATCCGCTCCTGTGACAACACCAGCACCTACGAAGAAGCCAGCGGCGACGAAAAAACCAAAAGCAACGAAAAAGCCAAAGGCAACGAAGAAACCAAAAGCAACAGCGGATCCGGATCAGGATTATGAAGATACAGAGCCAACAGAAGAACCGGCTCCAGAATCTACGAAAGCACCGGAATCTACGAAGGCTCCAGATCCTACGAAGGCACCGGACCCTACCAAACCACCAGCGCCAGAAACAAGTAAGGCGCCGGAGGCGACACCACAATCCGAATAAAGGAATGGAGTATACAATGCAAGAACAGCTTACCCCAATGATGCAACAGTATGTTGAGACAAAGAATGAATATAAAGACTGTATTCTTTTCTACCGACTGGGTGACTTCTATGAAATGTTCTTTGAAGACGCAAAATGCGTATCCAAAGAGTTAGAACTCACTCTGACTGGTAAAAGCTGCGGATTAAAAGAAAGGGCACCCATGTGTGGTGTCCCCTTTCATTCTGCGGACGGATATATTGCACGCTTAGTTGCCAAAGGCTACAAAGTAGCAATTTGCGAACAGGTAGAAGATCCAAAACAAGCAAAAGGACTAGTAAAACGAGAAGTAATCCGTGTCGTAACCCCAGGAACCAACTGTAATTTATCGGCGCTGGATGAAAGTAAAAACAATTATCTCATGGGCATCGTGTCCGTAGGCGAAAGCTTTGGTATTTCCATCGTGGACGTAACCACAGGAGAGTATTTGCTTACCGAAGTTGATACCCACGGAAAATTACTAGATGAGATTAACAAATTTATGCCATCGGAGATTATATGCAACGATGCATTCTACATATGTGGTATAGACGTGGATGACTTAAAGAATCGACTGGACATCTCCATTTCTGCTTTGGCACCACATTATTTTGACCAGGAACTTTGTGTAAAAACCTTGTGCCGTCATTTTTCTATTGCCTCTCTCGATGGGATGGGACTTCAGGATTATTCCATCGGTATTACTGCCGCAGGAGCAGTGATGGAATACTTAATTGAGACACAGAAGAATTCATTGGCACATATTCTTTCACTGATTCCTTATAACACTGGAAAATACATGTTACTGGACCGCAATACAAGACGAAACCTGGAATTGGTGGAAACATTGCGGGAAAAACAAAAACGTGGTTCTCTTTTATGGGTACTGGACAAAACAAAGACCGCGATGGGAGCCCGAAAACTCCGTAGCAGCTTGGAACAACCACTAATTGATAAAGAAGAAATCTTAAAACGATACGATGCACTGGAAGAATTGAATGCAAACATGATTACGCGAGAAGAGATTCGAGAGTACTTGAATCCGGTATACGATTTGGAACGACTTCTCAGTAAGATCAGTTACAAATCCGCAAATCCACGAGATATGATTGCGTTACTCAGTTCCCTTCGAATGTTGCCGCACATATTATTTTTGTGCAAGAATTTTCAAAGTGATTTATTTGGTGAATTAGCCCATGAGCTTGATCCATTAGAAGATCTTTGTCAGCTCATTGCTGCATCTATCACAGAAGAACCGCCTTTGACGTTGCATGATGGTGGCATCATAAAAGAAGGATACAATGAACAAGTGGACAAACTTCGCACTGCTAAGTCCGAAGGAAAAACGTGGCTTGCGTCTCTTGAAAGTGAAGAACGCGAGAAAACTGGCATCAAAAATCTGAAAGTAAAATACAACCGTGTCTTTGGATATTATTTGGAAGTAACCAATTCCTACAAAGATTTAGTGCCGGAAAATTGGATTCGTAAACAAACATTAACCAATGCAGAACGTTATACCAACGAACGTCTGAAGGAACTGGAAGACATCGTCCTTGGTGCGGAAGAAAAATTATACAATTTGGAATACCAATTGTTCTGCGAAATTCGTGATCATATTTTCACGCAAGTAGATCGTATTCAGAAGACTGCAAAAGCAATTGCCATGATTGACATGATCACATCATTGGCTTATGTTGCGGAAAAAAACGATTATGTCCGTCCAGCCTTAAATGACAAAGGCGTATTAAACATCCGAGATGGACGTCATCCGGTCATTGAACAAATGATTGACCATGATATGTTTATTGCTAATGATACCTATTTGGACGAAGATTCTCACCGTTTGGTTATTATTACAGGACCAAATATGGCTGGAAAATCTACCTACATGCGTCAGACGGCATTGATCGTTCTTATGGCGCAGCTTGGTAGTTTTGTCCCTGCTAGCTCTGCCGATATTTCACTGGTGGATCGCATTTTCACACGTGTAGGGGCATCGGATGACCTTGCCAGTGGACAGAGTACTTTCATGGTGGAGATGACAGAGGTGGCAAACATCCTTCACAATGCCACACAGCATAGTTTAATTATATTAGATGAGATTGGACGTGGAACTTCTACCTTTGATGGCTTAAGTATTGCTTGGGCAGTAGTAGAGCATATTGTAGAAAAGAAAAACATTGGCGCCAAAACTCTTTTTGCTACGCACTATCATGAACTTACAGAATTGGAAGGAAAATTAGAAGGCGTACAAAACTGTTGTATCGCCGTGAAAGAAGACGGCGAGGACATCGTCTTTTTGCGTAAAATCGTGAAAGGTGGTGCGGATCGCAGTTACGGCATCCAAGTAGCAAAACTAGCGGGCGTACCAGAAAGTGTTCTTTCTCGTGCCCATGAAATCGCCAGCCAATTGGAAAGTGGTGACATCAATACCGTGATCCCAATGGACAGCAATGGTTCTGTTAATTTTAAACCAACCGCCGAACCAGGAGACATGGCACAACTTTCTATTTTTGACGCGGTAACATCTTTTAGTTACGAAGATATTCTTTTTGAACTGCGTGACATCGATCTGTCCAGAGTAACACCAATGGACGCAATGAATCTTGTATATAAATGGCAAAACAAATTAAAGGATAAGTGGTAAAATGATTCAGCTATTAGACCAAAATACAATTGATCAGATTGCTGCCGGAGAGGTCGTTGAGCGACCAGCCGCAGTCGTAAAAGAGTTGGTGGAAAACTCCATTGACTCCGGGGCAACCGCAATCACCATTGAAATCAAACAAGGGGGCATCAGCTTCATTCGCATCACCGATAATGGATGCGGCATTGAGCGTTCGGAGATTCCCCTTGCTTTTCAGCGCCATGCCACAAGTAAAATCACTTGTATTGAGGATCTGCTTGCCATCACAAGCCTTGGTTTCCGCGGAGAAGCCTTGTCAAGTATCGCTGCTGTAGCTCAGGTGGAACTTGTTACGAAGGACACCGATTCCATCATCGGAACCCGCTATGAGATCCATGGCGGTACAGAAATTGCCAACGAAGAAATCGGTTGTCCAAATGGAACGACCTTTATCGTTCGTAATTTATTTTTTAATACACCGGCGAGAGCCAAATTTCTAAAGACAAAAATGACAGAAGGTGGCTACATCAATGATGTGGTGCTTCACTTTACTTTGTCCCATCCGGAAATTCGTTTCAAATTTATCTGGGACGGAAAAACCAAAATTCAAACTTCTGGAAACGGCAATCTCAAGGACAATATATATAACCAATTTGGTGCGGATATCACAAAAGCATTACTCCCGGTAGAACTTCAGCGTTACAACATGAAGCTAACAGGGTTTATTGGAAAACCAGAGCTTTCACGAGGTACACGTTCCTTCATGAACTATTACATCAATGGACGTCACATTAAAAGTCTCGTGATTCAAAAAGCAATTGAGTCGGCATATCACGGATTTACAATGACCAATCGTTTTCCTTTTACTACGTTGTTTTTGGAAATCGACAGTGCAAAGCTTGATGTGAATGTTCATCCAACCAAAATGGAAGTTCGTTTTACCAATCAAGAAGAGGTTTTTGATTTATTTGCAACGGGACTTCATGAGATTCTAACTCAAGCAACATTGATTCCAAAAGTAACGTTAGGTGCAGAGGACGCGAAGAGCAGTGCACCTAAGAATTTTGGCGACACAACTCGAAGTGCAGCTGTTGCCATAACACCTGCACCAGAACCTTTTGAAAAAAAGAGAATTGAACAAACCATTCCTTTGGTACCAAAACCGAAGCCAATACCAATTCCAACACCAATCATCGATTACCAACAGCAATCCTTATTGGATGAACAATTATTGCAAGAAGAAGATCGGATTCGTTTTCGAATGATTGGGCAAGTGTTCGGAACCTTTTGGCTCATTGAATTTGGCGAGGAACTTTTGATTATCGACCAACATGCCGCCCACGAAAAAGTATTATACGAGCAGATTGTAAAAGAAGTGGCAGAAAATCATGTGTATAGCCAAAATCTGCTAACCCCAATTGTATTATCTTTGACTCACAAAGAAAAGGATATCCTTGTGAAATGTCAGGATTCCTTTGCGCAACTTGGTTTTGAGATTGAAGAGTTTGGTGGCAATGAATATGCCATTAAAGCGGTTCCTTCTCATTTTCTGCATTTGGCAACAAAAGAACTTTTTTATAGTATTTTAGATGAATTACTGGAAAATCCGCTGGGAGGCAAAAACGAACGAATTCACGACCGAGTTGCCACCATTGCATGCAAAGCGGCAGTAAAGGGCAATCATACGTTATCCTTCACCGAAGCGGAAGCGCTTATTGAAAATATGTTGCGCGCCGAGGAGCCTTATCATTGCCCACATGGACGCCCCACAACCATATCTATGTCAAAGAAAGAATTTGAAAAGAAATTCAAGCGAATCGTATAAGTGAGGATTGTTGAAGCTATGAAAAAACCACTGATTATACTGACAGGACCAACTGCTGCTGGTAAAACGGCAGCTTCCATCGCCCTAGCCAAAGCCATTAACGGCGAAATCATCTCTGCGGATTCCATGCAGATTTACCGTTATATGGACATTGGCACGGCAAAGATTACACCCGAAGAAATGGACGGTGTCCGGCATTATCTTGTAGATGAAATCACGCCGGACACCCCTTTTCACGTCTATGAATTCAAAAAAATGGCTGAAGCAGCCATGGAAAAAATATATGAAAAAGGAAAGATTCCCATCGTTGTGGGAGGCACTGGATTCTATATTCAGGCTTTGTTATACGACGTTGATTTTTGCGAAGAAGAAGGAGATCACAGTTACCGTCACGAGTTAGAAGCCTTGGCGGCCAAAGAAGGCGCAGAACATTTGCATCAAATGCTTCAAGAGGTGGATCCTGCTTCTGCAGAAGCCATACATGCCAACAACATCAAACGTGTCATTCGGGCATTGGAATACTACCAGGAGACCGGCACACCAATTTCCCAACACAATTCCGAACAACGCCAAAAGGAATCACCATATCAGTTTATTTATGTGGTACTTACCATGGATCGTGGCAAATTATATGCACGAATTAATCAACGTGTGGACCTTATGGTAGAGCAAGGCCTTTTTCATGAGATGCAGCAATTGCTAGATCGTGGTTATACAAAAGAGCTGGTATCCATGCAAGCCATTGGCTACAAAGAACTTTTTCCATACTTTGAGGGAGAGATATCAAAGGAAAAAGCCATTGATGACATCAAAAAAGATACGAGACATTTTGCCAAACGACAACTTACTTGGTTTCGTAGAGAACGGGATGTCATTTTCTTAGATAAAGATAATTATGAAACCGAAGAACAAATCGCAAAAAAGATCATCGACCTTGCCACAGAGCAAGACTTGATTTAGATGGAGGAAAACAATGATAACAAGTGAAAATCTTTATGCAATGTATGAAAAAAGCGGAATTACAAAGCCAGTGCTGGCATATGCAGAGCATGTGTGTGCTACGTTGGAAGAACGATTTCGTCAGATTGATCAAGTAGCAGAGTACAACCAGATTAAAGTCATGCAGGCCTTTCATAAAAATCGTGTCAGCGCAGAACACATGAATGGAAGTACAGGATATGGATACAATGACAGTGGACGAGACACCTTGGAAAAAGTATATGCGGATCTCTTTGGATGTGAAGACGCCTTGGTGCGTTCCCAGATTACTTGTGGAACTCATGCACTAACCATTGCACTTTCCGCGATTTTACGTCCCGGAGATGAACTGCTTTCTCCGGTCGGAAAACCTTATGATACATTGGAAGGAATCATTGGTATCAACGGAAAAAGCGAGCCTGGTTCCTTAAAAGAATTTGGTATTACTTACGCACAAGTAGATTTACATGAAGATAGTAGTTTTGATTATGAAGGGATTAAAAATGCCCTGAACGAACGTACAAAACTGGTTACCATTCAGCGTTCCAAGGGATATGCCATGAGAAAAACATTATCGGTAAAACAAATTGGTGAATTGATTGCCTTTATCAAACAATGTAAGCCAGATGTCCTCTGTATGGTGGACAACTGTTATGGTGAATTTGTGGATATTATTGAGCCTTCGGAAGTGGGAGCGGATCTTATCGTTGGTTCTCTTATTAAAAATCTTGGTGGTGGAATTGCGCCAATGGGTGGTTACATCGCCGGCAAAAAAGAGCTGATTGAATTAGCCGCAAGTCGTCTGACGGCCCCTGGACTGGCAAAAGAGGTCGGTGCTTCCCTTAACATTAACACCAGTTTCTATCAAGGGCTTTTCTTTGCGCCAACAGTGGTTGCCAGTGCATTAAAGTCTGCGATTTTTGCTGCCCACCTTTACGAGGGGCTTGGTTTCGTTACAAGTCCTGGAAAAGACGAGGAGCGAAACGATATCATTCAGGCTGTTGCCCTTGGTTCTCCAGAGCGAATTATTGCCTTTTGCCGTGGCGTGCAGGCCGGAGCTCCGGTGGACAGTTATGTGGCACCAGAGCCATATGCAATGCCAGGGTATCACAGCGACGTCATCATGGCCGCGGGAACCTTTATCCAAGGTTCTTCCATCGAGTTAAGCGCAGATGCTCCCATTGAAGAACCATATAGTGTCTATTTCCAAGGCGGCCTGACCTGGCAGCATGGTAAATTTGGTATCATGAAGTCATTGCAGCACATGGTAGATGAGAATTTGGTCGAAATACCAAGCTTTTAGACGAAGACAAACAGAAAAAACTTTTGTTAAACCTATACTTTTCTGAAAAATTATGGTAGAATGGACTATGTATGATTGGCGTTGGCAGGGATTGGAGTATATATGAGTCAAAAATGTTATACCATGAAGGAGCTCCCTGAGTCGGAACGTCCCTATGAAAAGTTGGAAAAAGGCGGAGTGAAAACCCTGTCCGATGCAGAACTTCTTGCTGTGCTACTCAAAACTGGCACAAGAAACAAAAACAGCGTTGAATTGGCAAGAGAGATTTTGCAACTGCACCCAGTATATAAGGGGTTGCTGGGGTTACATTATATCTCCACGAGCGAATTACAACAAATCGATGGCATTGGCAAAGTAAAAGCAGCTCAGATTTTATGCGCAGTGGAGTTTTCCAAACGATTGGCGTCGCAAAAAAAGCCAGAGCGGACACAATTTGATTCGCCAGCTCAAATCGCAGATCTTTTCATGGAGGAAATGCGGACATTGGATCGCGAACACACACGGGCGCTCTTTTTAGACAATCGCTGTGGGTTGATTTGCTGGGAAGAACTATTCGTTGGTTCCGTTGCAAATTGTTCCGTCAACCCAAGAGAAATATTAAAACGGTCGTTGCAATATGATGCTGTATGTATCGTTTTAATCCATAATCATCCAAGCGGTGATCCAACACCGAGCACATCCGACATACATTTCTCAGAACGCTTACGACAAGCGGGAGAGTTAGTGGGAATTAAGCTTCTGGATCACATCATTCTTGGTGATTGTCAATATGTCAGTTTGAAAGAACGGGGACACCTATGAGAATTATATATTTAGAGAGGATGAAATAACATGCTGGGAAAAGCAATTGGAATTGATTTTGGTACAAGTTCGATAAAGATTTACAAAAACGGAGAAGGGGTTATTTTGCATCAGAAAAGCGTGATCGCCATTTACAAAAAGAATCACGTATTTGCCATCGGAGATGAAGCATTTGAGATGTATGAGAAGGCACCGGAACATTTGGATGTATCTTATCCAATTAAAAATGGTGTAATCGCCGATATCGGTAATATGCAGGCTTTAATCGACCATTTCTTCCAGGATCTGAATGGAAAGAAACGCTTCAAAGGTGCGGATTATTATATTGCAGTACCAACCGATATCACAGAAGTTGAAAAGAGAGCATATTTTGATCTGATTGCAAATACCAATCTGAAATCAAAGAAAATTCATGTGGTAGAAAAACCAATCGCAGACGCACTTGGTATGAATCTTGATATTACAAAATCAACCGGAACTCTCGTGGTAG
The DNA here is from genome assembly GCA_045578325.1 of Eubacterium sp. Lineage (GTDB taxonomy): Bacteria > Bacillota > Clostridia > Lachnospirales > Lachnospiraceae > Eubacterium_F. Next base: position 5,778 of record JAZNJZ010000079.1, on the reverse strand, counting down.
ACATCGGTGCTAACACAGCAGAGATTTCTGTTCTTTCTTTGGGTGGTATTGTTTTGAGCCGTTTGATCCCAGTGGGAGGAAATCGTTTTGATGAAGCGATTATTAATAAAATCAAAAAAGACATGAACTTTGTCATCGGCGAAAAGAGTGCAGAGTTAATCAAGAAAAACATTGCCTCCGCCTATGTAACGGATGACTCCATGGAAATTTGTGGACGTAATCTGGTAACCGGACTCCCAAGTGAAATTACCGTTACGGGCGAAATTGTTCATGATGCTCTTGCTGAATTATTCCAGAGTATTGTGGATTCCATTAAAATTATTTTGGAGAGAACACCACCTGAAATTTCCTCCGACATTTATAAATCCGGTCTTTACTTAACTGGTGGTTCCAGTCGAATCAAAGATTTGGGTCGATTTATCTATGATGAACTTGGATTGCGAGTGAATCTTTGTGAAGAACCAGAAAGTACTGTTATCATGGGACTTGGAGCTGTTATTGAAGATCCACAGCTTGCAAAACTTGCATTATAAAGATTGGAGCAGATTATGAAAAAGCGAAGAAGAAGAGGACCATCTATTCATCCAAGATATATATATGCATCCCTAAGTATTCTTTGCGCTTTTGCTGTGATTCTTAGTTTCAAGTTTTCTTCTGAATTTAGTGGATTCAAATCCACCGTAGGAAATGCCGTTTCACCAATGCAAAAAGGCATTAATCGCGTTGGTAAGTTAATCTCTGATAAAAAGGATTTGCTTACCTCCAAAGAAGAGTTGTTGGCTGAGAACGCAAAGTTAAAAGAAAAATTGGATGCACTAAGCTATGATAATCAGATTCTTGCTGGTGAAAACAGCGATTTGGATCACTATCGGGAATTATATCAGTTGGATCAAAAATATCCAGACTATCCCAAAGTGGCAGCGACGATTATCGGTCGAGATGGAAACAACTGGTTTCATCTCTTTACCATCGACAAGGGAACCGAGGACGGAATCCAAGTGGATATGAATGTCATCGCAGGAAACGGCCTTGTTGGTATTGTATCGGAAGCCGGAAAAAATTATGCAAAAGTGCGCGCCATCATTGATGACAGAAGCAACGTCAGTTCTATGTTCGAAACAACAGGCGAAACTTGCATGGTAAAAGGAAATATGCAAAGCATCTATAATGGCTATATTGATGTTACGATGATTAGTAATACGGCAGAAGCAAAAGAGGGGGACACCGTTGTTACCTCCCAAATCAGTGATAAATTTCTTCCAGGTATTCTTGTTGGATACATTTCCAATATTAAAGAAGAGACAGACGGGCTTTCTAAAACTGCCCAGCTTACACCAGCCGTTTCTTTCGACAAACTGGAACACGTGCTTGTCATTACAACATTAAAGGATGCATCAGAAATTGAGGATATAAAAAACTATGATTAAACGACGTATTTCTACTGTTATTATCGTTATTCTCGGCTTTTTGCTCCAAACAACTTTGTTTCAAGCATTAAAGCTTGCGAATGTGGCACCCAATATTTTATTAATTCTCACGGTATGTTATGCCTATATGCGTGGGAGAACATCGGGTGTCGTAATCGGTTTTTTCTGTGGTCTTCTTATGGACATGATGTATGGGGATGTCATTGGTCTTTATGCCTTCATTCTTATGAGCATCGGTTTTCTGTGCGGATATTGCCGAAAAATTTACTTTACTGACAATTACATACTTCCTTGTACATTAGTAGGCATAAGCAGTTTGCTTTACGGTATTTTTTGTTATGTTACAGGATTTCTTGTACGAGGACGTTTGACCTTTGGATATTCTTTTAGCAAAATCATACTTCCAGAACTGGTGTATTCACTGCTTTTATCCGGTATTATTTATCATTTGTTAAATGTACTGGAGAAAGTTTTATCAAAGAAAAGAGAGGAGACCTAATCTATGATATCATCCATCGTTGATTTCTTTCGAACGCTGATTCGATCAAGAATCTTTTCTTTGATGGTTATATATGTCGTATTATTTAGCATTTTAGTTGGACGACTTTTCTACTTACAGATTGTACAAGGTGAAACTTACGAAGAGCAGGCAACCATCCAAAAAGAAAAGGTAAAAACACTGAAAAGCTCTCGTGGTAAAATTTTCGATTGCAACGGTAAACTTTTAGCAACAAATGAACAAAGTTATTCCATTACGTTGGAAGATACCGGAGATTTTGAGGGAAACTATGATCTCAACCAAATGATACTCAAATGCATATCGCTGATTGAAAAATACGGGGACAAGCTTTCTTTGGAATTCCCAATTGAAATTACTGCAAAAGGGCGTTTTAAATTTAATGTAGATAAAAATGCTCAACTACGTTTCAAACGCGAGATTTATGGATTAAAATCCGTTGACTTATTATCCGAAGAGCAAAAGAAAATGACAGCAGAAGAGTGTTTTCGCCATATTCGAACAACCACCGCTGTCAATACGATTCGCTTCTTTGATCCGGAAAAAGAAAAAGAGAATAATACCGTATACGATGACCGTACGGCATTAAAAATCATGTCGGTTCGTTATGCAATGAAAATGAACACGTATAAAAAATATGAACCTGTTGTGATTAGCTCGGATGTTTCCGCCAGAACAGTTGCGGCCATCAAAGAGAATTCCGCCGATTTACTTGGTGTAGAAGTAAGTGAAGACACCAAACGTGTGTATTATGACAGTTATTATTTTTCTCATATTATCGGTTACACAGGCCTCATTTCCTCAGATGCTCTTGCTACCATGCAAGAAAATGGTGACAACACGTATACCGCTGCAGATCAAATAGGAAAAACCGGTATCGAAAGCACCTATGAGGAACAATTGCGTGGAAAGAAGGGAAAAGAAACCCTTATTGTCGACAGTAGTTCCCGTGTTGTTGGTACAAAAAATCATGTGGATGCTGTAGCTGGTAACGACATTTACTTAACCATTGACGCGGATCTCCAAAAAGCGGCATACAAATTTACGGAAAAAGCCATTGCTGGTGTGCTTATTTCTAAACTTAACAATAGTAAAAGTGCCGGATCCAAAGGAAAAAAAGCAGAGGATATCCGTGTTCCGATTTATGATGTATACTGTGCCATCATCGAGAACAGCCTTGTGGATATTTCTCAATTTTCAGAGAAAAAGGCGTCGAACCTAGAGAAGAGTGTTTATTCCAAGTTCACAAGTGCCAAAACATCCACACTTCGTTCTTTGCGGCGACACCTTGCATACAACTACAGTATTCCAGGGGATCAATTATCGGAGACAACAAACGATTACTTGGATTATATTTATACGATGCTTCGTTCCGATGAAATCATTTCTTCGGAAAAAATGGACAAGACGGATGCAACGTATAATCGATATGCCAATGGCAAGGTCAGTCTCAGTAAGTTTTTGAGTTATGCCATTTCCCATAACTGGATTGACCTAGAAATATTAAACGTAGGGAATGATTACTATAGTACAGAAGAAATCTACAGTAAACTTATTGACTATGTGTTTGAAGAATTAAAAACCGATATTGCTTTTGATAAATTGGTCTATCACACATTAATTTACAATGATGTTATTTCGGGACGTGAAATCTGTCTCTTGTTATATGACCAAGGCTATCTAAAAAAGAACAAAAACACAATAGCCAAATTGCGAACAGGTATGATTTCTCCTTATAGTTTTCTGAAATCCAAAATTCGTTCTTTGGATATCTCACCAGGAGAACTTGGACTTACACCATGTTCGGCTTCTGTTGTTATTACAGACCCAGATACGGGAAAAGTAAAAGCAATGGTATCGTATCCAAGCTACGACAATAACAAATTTGCTAATTCAGTGGATCCAACTTACTATGCCAAAATCAATACAAGTTCGGCGTCGCCTCTTCTCAATCGTGCGACCCAACAAAAAACGGCTCCAGGTTCCACATACAAAATGGTTTCTGCCACAACAGCAATGGAAGAAAATATTATAAGTCCATATTCCACTTTACGTGCGCAAGTACTGTTTAAAAAGGTTGTTCCATCCCCAAAATGCTGGAGCAGCTACAGTCACGGAACCATTAACGTATCCCAAGCGATTCAACATTCTTGTAACTATTTCTTCTATGAAATGGGCTATCGCTTAGGAGATGGAACGAAAGATTACGTAAACCATGACAAAGGGCTAAAAAAATTAGAAAAATATGCAAACAAATATGGCCTTACTGACTTGTCTGGTGTAGAACTTTCTGAGGCAGAGCCAAATGTATCCGACACCGACGTTGTGCGTTCTGCCATTGGACAGGGTACCAACAGTTACACTCCTGTACAACTGTCACGTTATGTAACGACCATTACCAATGGGGGAACTTGCTACGATCTCACATTGATTGATAAAATAAAAAATGTAAAATCGGGCAAGAAAAAAAATAACAAGGCAAAAGTTCGCAACAAGTTAAATGTACAGTCCTCTACTTTGGATGCGGTGAAACGAGGCATGTATCAAGTGGTGAACGCGGAATCCAGTAGCATTGACCAGCTCTTCAAGAAAGTTCCAGTAAAAGTAGCAGGAAAAACAGGAACCGCACAGATTAGTGCCAATGAGCCAAACCATGCATTGTTTGTATCTTTTGCACCATATGAAGATCCGGATATCTCTGTTACGGTTGTAATGCCAAATGCATTTACTTCCAGTAATGCAGCGACATTAGCAAGTTATATTTATCGCTATTACTTTGATGAGAAGTCCCGTAAAAAACTTCTGAAGAACACTGCAATTGAACCGGTAAGCAATTCTGGTGGTGTTGCAGATTAAGTACATATACAGAATGGAGAATGCAATATGAAGAATCCTGTTGTAATCAAGGGAAATAAGTCTGGAATTACGGTTCATCTCGATGAAAGCCTTCCCTTTGAAGAACTCGAACAAAAAGTATGTGAAAAATTTAAGAGCTCCGCAGATTTTCTTGGCGACACACAAATTGCTCTTTCTTTTTCCGGTAGAAAACTCAGTGAAAACGAGCAATTCAAATTGGTTGAATGCATTACAGAACATTCAAATTTAGATGTCGTATGTCTTGTAGATGATGACGCGAAAAGAGAAGCTCTTTTTACAAAGACATTAGAAGATAAGTTGATGGCATTGAATTCAAATACTGGACAGTTTTATAAAGGAACCCTTCGTTCTGGTCAGGTTTTGGAATTCGATACGAGCATTGTTATACTTGGCGATGTGAATGCCGGTGCTCAGATTGTATCTACGGGAAATATCGTTATCCTGGGAAAACTTCTCGGTAATGCATATGCAGGTGCCTCTGGAAGAGAAAACTGCTTTGTGGTTGCATTGCAAATGAATCCAACACAGATTCGCATTGGCGATGTGATTGCTCGCAGTCCAGATGAAAAACATAAAACAGAACTGGAAACTAAAATTGCATTTTCTCAAGAGGGCAATATTTATATTGAGTCGTTGGATCGAAATGTCTTGAATGATATTTCCTTGTAAAAAGATTTGCTTTTTTCCTATCATTCAAGTATTATTAATGATAGGTTAGAATAATGAAAGGATAGGTAATGAACATGAGTGAAGTAATCGTTATCACATCCGGTAAGGGTGGAGTTGGAAAAACAACTACGACTGCAAATGTCGGTACCGGATTAGCAAAAGAAGGCAAAAAGGTAGTATTGATCGATACAGATATAGGACTCCGTAACCTTGATGTGGTTATGGGACTGGAAAATCGTATCGTGTATAACCTTGTTGATGTAATAGAAGGAAATTGTCGTATCAATC
>JAZNJZ010000078.1:0-20781 GCA_045578325.1 Eubacterium sp. | reverse complement strand
AAGATTATTGGTATCGACTTAGGTACAACAAACAGCTGTGTAGCAGTTATGGAAGGTGGTAAACCAGTTGTTATCGCCAATGCAGAGGGAGCAAGAACAACACCATCTGTTGTAGCATTTACAAAAAATGGTGAGCGTTTGATCGGTGAGCCGGCAAAACGTCAGGCTGTAACAAACGCAGATAATACAATTTCATCTATTAAAAGACATATGGGAAGTGATTACCGTGTGGCAATTGAAGATAAGAAATATTCTCCACAGGAGATTTCTGCCATGATTCTTCAGAAGTTGAAGAGTGATGCAGAGAACTACCTTGGTGGCGAGAAAGTAACAGAGGCAGTTATTACCGTTCCTGCTTACTTTAATGATGCACAGCGTCAGGCTACAAAAGATGCTGGTAAGATTGCCGGTCTTGATGTAAAACGTATCATCAACGAGCCTACAGCAGCAGCTTTGGCATATGGTCTTGACAACGAAGGTGAGCAGAAGATCATGGTATACGACCTTGGTGGTGGTACATTCGACGTATCTATCATTGAGATTGGTGACGGCGTTATCGAAGTACTTTCTACTTCCGGTGACAATGCACTTGGTGGAGATGACTTTGACAACAAGCTTTGCGACTACATGGTAAATGAATTCAAGAATACAGAGGGAATTGATCTTTCTGGTGATAAAATGGCAATGCAGCGTCTCAAAGAGGCAGCTGAAAAAGCAAAGAAAGAGCTTTCTTCTGCAACTACAACAAACATCAACCTTCCATTTATCACAGCAACTGCTGAGGGTCCAAAACACTTTGACATGAACCTCACACGTGCGAAGTTTGATGAATTGACAGCAGATCTCGTGGAGAGAACAGCCACACCTGTAAACAATGCATTGAAGGATGCAGGAATCGCAGCATCTGAGCTTGGAAAAGTTCTTTTGGTTGGTGGTTCTACACGTATCCCAGCAGTACAGGATAAAGTAAAGCAGTTGACAGGTCATGAGCCAAATAAATCTTTGAACCCAGATGAGTGTGTTGCGCTTGGTGCTTCCGTTCAGGGTGGTAAGTTGGCAGGAGATACAGGCGCAGGAGATATCCTTCTTCTGGACGTTACTCCACTTAGCCTTGCTATCGAGACAATGGGTGGCGTTGCTACAAAATTGATCGAGAGAAATACAACAATTCCTACTAAGAAGAGTCAGATTTTCTCTACAGCAGCAGATAATCAGACAGCGGTAGATATTAATGTCGTACAGGGTGAGAGACAGTTTGCCCGTGACAATAAATCCCTTGGACAGTTCCGTTTGGATGGAATTCCACCAGCAATGCGTGGAGTACCACAGATCGAGGTTACATTTGATATCGATGCAAATGGTATCGTAAATGTATCAGCGAAGGATTTGGGAACAGGAAAAGAGCAGCACATTACAATTACAGCAGGTTCTAACTTGTCGGATGATGAGATTGATAAGGCTGTAAAAGAAGCTGCTGAGTTTGAAGCACAGGATAAGAAACGTAAAGAAGGAATTGACGTTCGCAACGACGCAGACAGTATGGTATTCCAGACAGAGAAAGCGTTGACAGATGTTGGCGACGGTGTTGATGCGGCTGAAAAAGAAAAAGTTCAGGCTGAGATTGACAAAGTGAAAGCAATTCTTGAGAGAACACAGGCAGAGTCTATGTCGGATGCGGATATCGAGGAATTGAAGGCTGCTAAAGAAGCGTTGATGACAAGTGCGCAGCAGGTATTTGCAAAGGTTTATGAGCAGGCACAGCAGGCTGCTGGTGGTGCACAGGGTGCAGGTCCAGATATGGATATGAATATGGGCGGTGCGCAGGCAGATAATGGAGCAGACGACGTTGTAGATGGTGACTTCAGAGAGCTGTAATTATAAGAAATAAATAAGACATTCCATGCGACTCGTACTGTAAATTTATGGTACGAGTCGAATTGGCGCAATCAGCTTCTTATTGAGGAGGAAAGAAAAAATGGCAGATAAACGTGATTATTACGAGGTGCTCGGTGTAAGCCGTGGTGCCAGTGATAGCGAGTTGAAAAGTGCGTATCGTAAGCTTGCGAAAAAATATCATCCAGATACCAATCCTGGGGATGCAGAGGCGGAAGCAAAGTTCAAAGAGGCGTCAGAAGCATATGCGGTGCTTAGTGATGCAGATAAAAGAAGACAGTATGATCAGTTTGGGCATTCTGCGTTTGAAAATGGCGGAGGAGGAGCGGGTGGCTTCGATTTCTCTGGCATGGATATGGGAGATATCTTCGGAGATATTTTTGGAGATTTATTTGGAGGCGGCAGACGTCGCGATCCGAATGCGCCAATGCGTGGGGCTAACATACGTACCCAAGTACGTATTACATTGGAAGAAGCGTGCTTTGGTGTAGAAAAAGAGTTAGAATTGAACCTGAAAGATGAGTGTACGACTTGTAATGGAACGGGAGCAAAACCAGGAACAACACCAGAGACATGTAGTACATGTGGTGGTAAAGGTCAGGTAGTGAAGACACAGCAGTCTCTCTTTGGTATGGTTCAGAATGTGACAACTTGTCCGCATTGTCATGGAAGTGGAAAAGTAATCAAAGAGAGATGTACCGATTGTCATGGAAGTGGATATACATCCAGTCGAAAGAAGATTCAAGTATCGATTCCAGCAGGAATTGATCATGGTCAAAGTGTACGTATTCGTGGAAAGGGAGAGCCGGGAACCAATGGTGGTGCAAGAGGTGATCTCTTGGTAGAGGTATTCGTGGAGCGCCATGCAGATTTTGAGCGTCATGATTATGATATTTACTCCACTGTGAAGATTTCTTACCCTAAGGCGGTTCTTGGCGGCGAGGTCGTAGTAAAGACCATTGATGGCGATGTGGCATATACTGTGAAAGCTGGAACGCAGACAGGGACACGAGTTCGTCTCCGTGGTAAAGGAGTTCCATCCTTGCGTAATAAGAAGCTTCGCGGAAATCATTATGTGGATCTTGTTGTGGATGTACCAACGTCTATTACAAAAGAGCAGAAGAAGCTTTTGCAACAGTTAGAGGAGAGCTTTGGTGGCAAAGAAGGAAAGAAAAGTAAGTGGAAATAAAAATGTGTTTTACAAAAAAGGGGAGTTACCTGCGATGTAGGTGACTCCCCTTTTTGTGGACAAAATGAAGCGCTAAAAAAGAGCCCTAGGAACAATTGTATCCGAGGGCTCTTTATAATCATTTTGTTCGTAGATAACTACTTATCTTTGATTAGGCAACTGTGAATTTAGCCTTGAGAATAGTAACCTGATCTCCAGTCTGGTATGGACAGTTGTCTTTCAAGTTAGGGATAAAGAACATGATTGGATAGTTGATGTTTGTATCTGGATCTTTATCACCGTTCATAGCATCTTTAGGAATTGTGAAGCTGAAGTTATATGTGTAAGTCTTACCTTTCTTAACTTTACCTTCTACAACTTTAGCGTGTCTGTGCTGGTTATCTTTCTTAACGTTCTTGATGCTCCATTTCTTACCAGCTTTCTTAGCGATCTTAGTTCTCAACTTAGAGTCGATTACATGGTAAGCGAATGGGTAAGAACCGTCTGTACCACCCTTTGTATAGTTGAAGCAGAAGCCCAACTCAGCAAGGTCGTTTTTACCGGAGTTCTTAAGTGTTACAGAAATGTTGATTTTCTTTCCTCTGTAGTCTTTTCCACCGTTTGCTGGATCATAGAATACAGCCTGGCAAAGCCAAATAGCGAAACTGCTGTATTTGAACTCAGAGTAAGGACATTTTACAGGAGCTGCATAAGACTCACCTGTCTCAGCGTTAGAACCTGTCTCTTTTGCCAAATCGTAAATTACTGTACCAGCTTTAGCAGCAGCAACTTTAACTTTACAAGTAAGTTTTTCTTTACCAACTTTAGCTGTGATTGTACAAGAACCTTTTCCGATAGCAGTTACAGTAGCTGTCTTACCTTTACCTGTTACTGTAGCTACAGCCTTGTTGCTTGTAGACCATTTTGCCTTTGCGCTAGCTTTAAGTTTTGCGTCTTTACCACCAACAGTAAGGCTAAGTTTCTTTTTGTTCAATTTTGCTTTTGCAGCAACATCTTTTGGTGCAGAAACGCTTGCACATGAAGCAACTACAGCCATAGTCAATGTTACAGCTACAATTTTCTTTGAAATTTTTGAGAACATAAACATTCTTCCTCCTTTAATTTTTTTGCCTTGTGAATTTCCACAAATATGTAAGGCAATACTGTAGAAACATTATAACATTTTCATAAAGGGATTGCAAGCATAAATAAAAAGTTTTGTAAGAAAATCACATGCGTTTTCCCCAAAATTTAATGTGTTTCCCACTACTTTGCTTAATATTTGCGGTTGCCGCTTCTTGTCTCGCTTTTTGAAATGTACGAATGGTCTCATCTAGCTTTTTAAAACGAGCTTCTTCCTCTTCGTCCCGTTGGCGAATGAGATAATCAATCTCCTTACGGACGTTGTCGGAAACCTGTGAGCTGATGTCTTTGCCTAAATTTTGTGAACTTTCACTCATGGCATCTTTTATGATAGTAGTAAGTATAGACTTGAATTGTGTCATTTTATCGCCATTTTCATGGATTAAGGAATTTTTTGTTGAATTTATCAATGCCCCATCAGAATGAGCGTTTGGTACGGTGACGGAAGTGAGGGTGCCGGCTTCTTGTGGCGGCAGTTGATTTCGAATATCTTTTAGAGAAATATGATTTGCCTTTAAGTGTTGAATGGATTTAAATGTTTTTAAATCATCATCCGTGTAAATCCGGTGCCCCATGGAATTGCGGGAGATGACAAGTCCAAGCTCGTCTTCCCAATAGCGAAGTACATGAGGTTCTACTTGCATTAATTTGGCTGCCTCAGAAATTGTATAGCAAAGTTGTACAGTGTCTTTCATTATAAAATCAGTCCTTTCCTTCATGCTGGCGCCGTTTTTGGCTAAGCTTAGTATAGCATGATGGAAAAGGACTTCAAGTAGTGCATGTCATTTTTTTAAAAAATCGCATGCCAGTATTCGTATTTCTTCGACAAATAGAGCGTTAATACGACGTGTTTTGCTCCAGATTGGCAAATTTCGTGAATTCGGCCAACCATTTAAGCTTCACGGTACAAGTAGGACCATTACGCTGTTTTCCAATGATGATTTCGCTGACTCCTTTTTCCTCGGAATCTTCATTATAATAGTCATCGCGATAAATAAACATAACAACGTCAGCATCCTGCTCGATGGCACCAGACTCACGCAGGTCAGAAAGCATTGGTCGTTTATCTTCACGGCTTTCCACGGCACGACTGAGCTGGGAGAGTGCGATAATTGGGCAATCGATTTCACGGGCGAGAGACTTGAGGGAACGAGAAATCTCGGAGATTTCCTGCTGTCTGGATTCGTTTCTTCGTCCACCGGATCCGGACATCAACTGTAAGTAGTCAATGATGACCAGACCGAGATTGTGTTCCAATTTTAATTTACGACACTTTGAACGCAATTGAGCAATGCTGATGCTACCAGTATCGTCGATAAACAAAGAAGATTCACCTAAGGTGATGGTACTTTCGGTTAATTTACTCCATTCTTCTGGAGAAAGATTTCCCACACGCATATGCTGGGAATCTACTTTTGAGTTCATGGAAATAAGACGCTTCGCTAACTGAACACTTGACATCTCCAGGCTAAAGATAACGGTTGGAATATGATTTTTCATTGCAACATTTTCTGCAATATTAAGAACAAAAGCAGTTTTTCCCATAGCTGGACGCGCGGCAATCAACACAAGGTCTGATTTTTGGAGGCCTGCAGTACGTGCATCCAAATCATAAAATCCAGTGGAAATACCGGTGACAGATCCTACCGTTTTTGCTGCACTTTGTATGCTATCCAATGTATCCAAAGCGATTTGCTTGATTGGCACAAAGTCGGATGTAGAGCGGTTTTGTACCACATCAAAAACTTGCTTTTCTGTTGTGTCCAAAATCGTTTCCAAGCTTTCTGTGCTTTGATAACAAGTCGTGGATATGTCATCGGCTACACGGATTAGTCTGCGGAGAATGGCTTTTTCCTTCACGATTTCTGCATAATACTTTACGTTAGCAGAAGTAGGGACGGAGGAAATAATTCCACTAATAAACTCTACGCTACATAATTCGGGAGATGCTTCTAATTCCTTTAATTTGTTTTGCAATGTAATAACATCGGTAGGTTTTCCTTCTTGGTATAAGGCAACCATGGCAGAAAACAACACTTTGAACTGTGGATTATAAAAATCCTCCGGTAATAGGAGCTCGGATGTGGTTATAATTGCATCCTGATCCAGCAACATAGCGCCGATGACGGAACGTTCGGCTTCCGGGCTATGTGGGAGTGTTTTCTTTAGAATCTGTTCTTCCATATATGCCTCACTTTTCTTTTACAACAACTTTAAGTTCTGCTGTTACTTTTGGGTGAAGTTTAATTGGAACCATAAAAGTACCAATGCTTTTGATTGGCTCATTTAAGTGCATTTTCTTTTTGTCCAGTTCGTAGCCAAGCTGCTCTTTTGCAGCAGCAGAAATTTCTTTTGTGGATACGGAACCAAATGCACGACCATCTGAACCGGATTTGATGGAAAGAGTAATGGATTTATCTGCCAGTTCTGCAGCAAGGTTCTTTGCCTGCTCCAAATTTTCAGCGGCAATCTTTTCATCATTTTTCTTCTGCAACTTCAAGTCATTTAGATTTTTAGGAGTTGCCTCAAGACCAAGATTTTTCTTGAATATACAATTGCGTGCGTAACCATCGTTTACATTAACAATTTCGCCTTTTTTTCCTAATGATTTTACGTCTTCTAATAAGATTACTTTCATTTATATGTCACCTTCTTCTTTCATTTTTGTTAAAGTGTTTCGGATTATTTCGCCACCTTCTAGCAACGAACAGTTTTCCAATTGGGCGCCAGCGCTAGTAATATGGCCTCCACCACCAAGTTTTTCCATGACAACTTGAACATTCAACTCATCGATGGAGCGAGCGCTGATATATATTTTGTGATCAAATTCTGTCAATACAAAGGAAGCCTTAATTCCTTCTATGTCAAGCAACTCATTGGCAATCTTTGCGCCGATAATGGTAGGGGACTCGCAGTCGTTTGCGTCGCAAAGCGAGATCGCGAAAGAGTTCATAAATATCTCGGTGTTCTGGATCGCTTCGGCTCGTACTTTATATTCATCCAAATCCGTACGGAAGAGCTTTCGGATTCGGGTAATGTCGGCACCAGAGCGACGCAAAAAAGCAGCAGCTTCAAAGGTACGAACACCAGGTTTGTTCATAAAGTTATTTGTGTCAAGCATAATTCCAGAATACAAGACATCTGCCTCGGAAGGCTTCAATTTAATCTCATCCCCTACGTATTGCAGAATTTCTGCCACCATTTCGCAAGAAGAGGATGCAAATGGTTCGATGTAGGAAAGAGTTGGATTTTTAAAGGTTTCCCCTGTTTGTCGATGGTGATCTAGTACCACCAACGAATGGGCAAGCTCTACAAGGGCAGGTTCATCTGTGTAAGAAGGGTGGTTAACGTCTACGATAACCAACAACGTTTCTTCGGTCATTAACCCTTTGGCGGCGTCGCCCGTAATGAAAAGATTGTCGCCATAACTTTCTTTTCCGTGGAACGTATGAATGACTGGTTTCAAAGCCGAGGTCATTTTGTTTATGACGATATAGGCGTTCTTTCCAAGGGATTTTGCGATTCGGTAAATACCAATTGCGCTACCGATGGCATCTACATCAGGTAATTGATGCCCCATAATGATAATCTGGTCGGCTGCTTCGATGGATTCGCGAAGTGCGTGTGCCTTGACACGTGCCTTTACTCGTGTATTTTTTTCCTGTTGGATGCTCTTTCCACCATAGTAAAGCAGATTGTCTTTTGTTTTTATGACAACCTGATCACCGCCTCGGGCTAGTGCAAGATCGATGGCACTTCGAGAGTATTCTTGGCGTTGACGATAAGTTTCCGCTTGTACACCGATACCGATGCTGATGGTGACGGATGTTTCGTCTCCTACATTGATGTTTCGTATATCATCCAAAAGAGAAAATTTTTCATTTTGCATATCGGGAAGATATTTGTGTTTGAAAAGGAAAATGTATTTATCCTTCTCAAGTTTTTTCGTAATCGCATCATAGCGAAGCATATATTTGTTGATCTTACGATCAATAAGCGCGGAGAGAAGTGCACGACGTACTTCGTCAACGGGTTCGAGAGACTCGTCGTAGTTGTCGATATAAAGCATTCCTACATCAAGACGTTGTTCGTTGTTTTCTTTGATGTAGCGGACAATCTCTGTTTCGTCGTGAATGTAAAAGACGAAGAAAGTGTCACCAAGCCCCATGGAATCGATGGATTCTTCTGGCTCCGCCAGAGCGTCGTATAAGCTGACTTTCTGGATGACAGCCTTGTAATAAGCTGTTTCTGTGTGAAAATGAATTTCGGAATTCTGTGATGTGTTTGTCGGAAAAGTATCTTCATTAAGGTTCGATATCACAGAGTCGATTTGAAATTTCTTTTTCGTGTCTTCGGTGCAGAAGAGTTCGGTGAACTGTTGGTTGCACCAGAGACAAGACCCCGTCTCGTCCGAAATCGCCAAAGGAATGGACATTTCATCCGCAAGATGATGTATCGTGTGGTTGAATTTGATGGCGTACTGGAGCATGTTGTGTAGTAACGCTCTTCGTTTAAAATAAAATATGGAAAACGCAATGATGACATACAACAAAACGTAGCAAGTCATAATCGCACCAATTTTAATGTTTATTGCATATATATGAATGTTCATAGCGACCAGCAGTGGCGAGAGCAACAGTGGCCAGCGCAAGTAGGAACGTAGTGTTCCTTGAATTCGATTCCCCTTCAAATTTTCTCCTCCTTCTCGCAAAAAAGGGGCATTACCCCACTATTGACGATACTAAGAAACATTATAGCACTAATCTGGGGAAAAAGAAAGATAAAACAATAAAAAAACGACACGGCAATTTGCCGTGTCGCTCTAAGTAATCAATAAATTAGTCTAATGTGTATGGCATCAATGATACGTGACGAGCACGTTTGATAGCTACAGTAAGAGCACGCTGATGTTTTGCACATGTACCAGTAATTCTTCTAGGAAGAATTTTGCCTCTTTCAGACATGTATCTTTTCAGCTTGCTTGTATCTTTGTAATCGATATAATCATGCTCTTTGTCAGAACAAAATGCACATACTTTTTTTCTTCTACGAGGGCCTCTTCTTCTCATTGGAGAATCAGAACCATTTCCCTTGTTATAAGCCATTTGATTTGCCTCCTTTAAAATACTCTGTGAGTTGTCAAAGGATTTAGTTAAAAGGTAAACCGTCCTCGATGCCATCTGGAATGTTCATGAAGTCATCGTCTGCTGCCATAGCAGGCTCTGGAGCTCCACCACCAAATCCGCCACCAGTTCTAGCGCCGGCGTTAGCATCGGCTGTGCTTTTTCTCTCAGCAAATTCGATTTCCTCTGCAATGATCTGGACGCTGTATACTCGTTCACCATTTTTGTTGGTGTAGTTGTCGTTCTGAACACGACCAGTGAGCAACATACGTGATCCTTGTTTGAAATATTTTTCAACAAATTCTGCCTGTCTGCCGAATGCAGTACAATTAAAGAAATCGGTATCAGGCTCCCCCTGACGAGGGAATCTACGGTTTACGGCAATACTAAATCGAGCAATTGCCAACGAATTTTCGCCCTGAGAGTAACGAATCTCAGGATCTCTAACTAAATTACCCATTAAAATTACTTTATTCATGGAAGGATTCCTCCTTTTCTTATGCTTCTTGTTTTACGCATAAGTATCGAAGCACGTTGTCCATAATGCGAAGTCTCTGCTCGATCTCGCCAGGAGTTTCTGGCTCGGAGTCGAACTGAATAAAGTAATAAAAGCCTTCATTCATCTTCTGAATTTCATAAGCAAGTCTTTTCTTGCCCCATTCATCGACGTTTGTAATTGTACCGCCAAAATTAGTAACGATTTCTTTCGCTTTTTCGACAGTGGCATTTCTTACTTCGTCATCAACTTTTGCACTAACAACTAAAGCCAATTCATACTTATTCATAGTTGCGTTGCACCTCCTTTTGGTCTCTGGCTCTTCCTTAAATGATATTGGTCTTATGGAAAACCGTCTCTCACAGGGAAGAACAAGGAATTATGATTTTTACATCACGGATTTACATTATATCACGGATTTTTGCGGAATGCAAGGGGAAAATTGATTTTCTTTCATATCGGCATATACCCCAAAAAAGATATCCAGTACGAAATAAGTCTCGTTTGGATATCTTTTTTGGGTATATGCCATATAAGAAAGATAAGCAATTTTCGTGGGGAGGCTCCCCTTTTTTCTTGCACAGTACGATATATCATCTCAAGGAAACCTTACAAAAGCGACGGTATCTGGCTGGTGTCTTTTACCAGCCGATACCGCTTCGGTTTTGTAGAGCGAGAGCGCGTTTCTATTGAGATGATATATCGTACCCTCTAAAATTCTTCTCCACCAATTTCCGTGGAACCATAACCTGGCGTCCACAGCCTGTGCATTTTAAACGAAAATCCATTCCTACCCGGAGGATTTCCCAACGATTTTCACCACAAGGGTGGGCTTTTTTCATTTTAATAATTTGTCCAAGTTCAAAATTCATACTCGGTTCCCTTCTTATAAGAACATTTTCAAAATCATGACGATCCAGAATCCAAGACCGAACAAGAGCAAACAAAACTGAAAGATGTGGTCGGCGCGATCGATTCTGCCCTTCATACTTTCTTTTCTTGCGCGGTCAATGTCTGGCTGTTCACTTATCATTTTTTTTATTTTGTTCATAGGATTTGTTTCATTTAACATAATGTTGCTCCATTCTGCGCGGTTTATGGCGCGTTTTTTCCGACAATAACTATATAAAATTCTATAAAAAATGTGCTTTCTTGTCAAGGTATTGTTTGAGGTGGAAGGCAGAGATAAGTGTTACTAATACCACCTATAAGAAAGAAAAATAAATTTGTTATATTTTTGACATCTTTTATGTGGTATAATCGCGTTGTATTATTATATTTAAGAATAAAATAATGAAGGAGAATGATCATGAGAAAAATGAAACAAATGACAGCAGGTTTGCTGGCAGTAGCTCTCGGTGTGACACTTTTGGCACCAGTTGAGACAGAAGCTGCTAAGAAACCAGCTTTGTCAAAGAAAAAATTGACTTTGACATTGAAAAGTGGCAAGAAGACTGCAAAATTGCAGGTGAAGAAAGCAACTAAGGCAAAAATCACTTGGAAGAGCAGTAAAAAGAAAGTTGCAACAGTAAAGAAAGCTGGCAAATATGCAGCTAAAGTTACAGCTAAGAAAGCTGGAAAAACAACCATTACATGTACCGTAAAGAAAAATGGTAAAACAACAAAGTTGACATGTAAAGTAACAGTAAAGAAAGCAGCAGCAAATACAGAAGTAAGTGCAGCGCCAAGTGAAGTGCCAAGTGCAACACCAAGCGCAACACCAGTTGTAGTAACACCAGTTTCACCAGCACCAACGGTTGCTCCAACTCCAGAGGTGAGAAATCCACAGAGTATGTTGGAAGCATATCAGGACATCTTCCCATATATTGGTAACTGTGTGAACTTCTATAATGGACAGGTGACAGAGGCAGAGACTTTGGCATTTGTAAAGAAACATCACAACAGTATCACAATGGAAAATGAGATGAAGCCAGAGAGCATCCTTGGTAACAGTGCAACTACAATTACAAAGGAAGAGGCTCTTGCAAAAGGCTACAAACTCCCAGATACATACGTAGAGGAGACAGTACCACAGTTGAATCTTGATAATGTAGATCAGATTTTGCAGTTTGCATATGACAATGGTTTGAAATTGCGTGGTCATACATTGGTTTGGCACAGCCAGACACCAGAGTGGTTCTTCAAAGAAGGATACGGAAATGGTAGCTCAGTAACTCCAGAGACAATGGATGCTAGAACAGAGTTCTATGTAGCTACTGTTATGTCTCACATCTTGGCAAAAGAAGTTGAGATTACTGGTGAGGCAGGAAGCATTGTATACGCATGGGATATTACGAACGAGTATCTTCACCGTAGCACTTGGGGGAATTGGGTAGGTGTTTACAGAGACCTTGGCATGGAGCCAACATATGTGAAAAAATCCTATGAAGTTGCATATGCACAGTTGGAAGAGTACAATGCACAGGATAAAGTAACTTTGTTCTACAATGATTACGATACATATTTCAATGTAGAAGATGTTATTGAACTTGTAAATTACATCAATGAGGGTGCTACAGATAAGAACGGAAATCCAGTTAAAATCTGTGGTGGTATCGGTATGCAGAGTCATCTTGATGTAGACCGTCCAACACTTGAAGAGTACGGTGCTGCATTGGATGCGTTTATCGCAACAGGTCTTGAGGTTCAGATTACTGAGTTGGATATTACAATTAACTGGAACCATACAGGTGAAGGTGCAAATCAGTGGGATTATACTGACGAAGGACAAACAGCAGAAGATCAGGCAGCGTTTGTTCGTGATCTTATGGCGCTGATAGTTGGAAAACAGAAAAACCGTGATACTGCAGTAAGTCCAAAAGGTATTACTGGAATTACAGTATGGGGACTGTGCGATGCTGTATCTTGGAGAGGTGGATATCAAGGTGGTGGTAACAGTGAGCCAACATTCTTTGGTAGCTCAATCAACGATCCAAAACCATCTTATACAGAGTTCATTAATGCATCTGAATTGTGGTATGAATAATATTATACGAAAGTAGGTCGGACGTATGGGAAAAAGTAATGGAAAAAAAATAGTTGCACTTACATTGGCGACAGCTTTGGTTGTGTCATTGCCAGTTGGTGATGTGGCAGATGCCAAAAGCAAGATTAAGTTAAATAAGAAGAAAGTGACCTTGCAGGTGGGCAAAAGTGTGACTCTTAAAGTGAAGGGCACAAAGAAAAAAGTCACTTGGAAATCTAGCAAAAAGAAAGTTGCTACCGTTTCTAAAAAAGGTAAAGTAAAGGCGAAAAAAGTTGGTAAGGCAAAGATTACAGCGAAAGTTGCTGGAAAGAAACTGGTTTGTAAGGTTACAGTAAAGAAAAAATCAGTGAAGAAACCAGCAACGACTACAATGCCAACACAGATGCCATCAGCGGCACCACAGGTGACAGCGCCAACATCGTCAACAGCGCCACAGGTAACTGAGGCGCCAGCGGAGGCACCATTTGTATCAATGGCACCATATGTGTCCGGTATACCAGAGAAACCAGCTATTTCTCAGGAAAGTGGTATCTATGAAGATGCATTCCGACTTTATATGGCAGCTCAGCCAGGGACAGAGATTTACTATACGTTAGATGGTACTGAGCCAACGACAGCATCTACAAAATACATAGGTTCATTTGAAGTAGCCAATCGTAATGAGGCTCCAAATGTTCTCTCTTCTGCAGAAAATGTGGCGAAGATGAATTTGGCAGGAAATGATTATAACTATGTGCCAAAGACAAATGAAGTGGCAAAATGTACGGTGCTTCGTGCAATCGCAGTAAGTCCAGATGGACAGACCAGCGAGATGCTTACAAAGACATATTTTGTAGGGAACGATGTGAAGAACAAATACGCAGGAGCAGCGGTGGTATCTTTGGTTATCGATCCGGATAAGTTATTGAATTATGACACAGGTATTTATTGCTTGGGACGAATCTATGATGAATGGAAAGTCACAAATGAAGGAAAAAAAATCATCCGTGCCAAAGAGTATCATAACTTCGAAGGAAACTATACACAGCACGGAAGAGATTGGGAGCGTACAGCGACCTTCGATTACTTCCTTGCAGATGACGAGAGCTTCGAGTTTAGTGCACCAGTAGGTGTTCGTTTGCATGGTGGCGCTAGCCGTATGTATGGTCAGAAGAGTATGAATATTTATTTCCGTGAGGAGTATGGTCAGAAGAATTTGAAATATGAATTGCTTCCAAATGACCTTAACGCGGAGGGTGAGCAGATTGGTAAATACAAATCTTTCATGCTTCGTAATGGTGGAAATGATACCGAGTATTCTAAGATGCGCGATTTGTTCATTCAGAATCAGGTAGCTGACCGTGCGTATGCAATTCAGGCAACCAAACCATGTGTTGTGTTCTTGAATGGCGAGTACTGGGGACTCTACAACTTGACTGAGAAATATGGCGACAATAATATAGAAGAAAACTTTGGTGTAAACAAAGACAATGTTGTTGTATTCAAAGAAGGCGAGTTGGAAGAAGGCCAGGATGAAGATCAAGCACTCTATGATGAGCTTTGGTCATACGCAGACAAGGATTTCACAGACGATGCTGTTTATGCAGACTTCTGCAATATTATGGATATCGACAGTTTTGCAGATTTCTATGCAACAGAAATCTACATTGCAAACAATGACTGGAATCCGGAAAAGAACTATCAGTTGTGGAGAACACGTGAAGCAGAAGAAGGAAGCACATATGGTGATTGCAAGTGGAGATATTTGTTGTACGATACAGAATTCTCTATGGGACTTTATTCCAGCACAAATGCAAGAACCGATTCCTTGTCTACTGCGTTGCAAAACGATGAGCTCTTCGCAGCGGTAATGAAGAATCCAACATTCCAGGCTAAGTTCCTTGCAACAATTAAAGAAATTGGTTCTGTGAACTTTGATCCAGATACTTGTGATGACAAGTTGGATGAGTACATCGGCATTTATAAACCACTTATGGTGGATTATCACACTCGCTTCTATGGTCCAGATACTTGGATGAAAAACAAGGTGGAAGAAGAAGCAAATACAATGCGAGATTTTATTGGCGGTCGTTATTCTTATATCGTAAATAAAGTTGAGACATGGTGTGATGCGAACTAATTCCCGTACGAAGGAATAAAAATATCAGATGATGAAATGAGGCGTCGCTGGAGAAATCTGGCGGCGCCTTAGAGGTAAAAGCTTAAAAAGTAAGATACGTTTAGGATGGAAGAGGGGGAGAGATATGAGACTTGGAATTTGCGACGACGAAGAGTATATGCGAAAAAGACTTCGAAAAGTATGTGAAGCAATAATAGAGGAAAAAGGATGGGATTTTGAAATTGTGGAGTTTGCTACGGGAGAAGAAGTCCTTGCGGAAAAGGAGCCATTGGAACTTTTGGTTCTAGATGTGGAGCTGCCTGGGGTGAACGGTATTGAAGTGAAAGAAGAACTTCAACGAAGACGAGCGGAAACGATTATTACGTATATTACATTTTATGATCGGTATATGAGGGATGCTTTTGGTGTAAAAGTGAATGGCTTTGTGAATAAATATGATTTGGAGGAGAAACTTCCTCAGATGCTAGCGAAAGCGATGCGATTGATGGGAAAGTCGATTTGCTTGGATAACGGAATCCAGTCGAAAGATATTCTGTATATACGTGCAGATCATATTTATGTTAATATTGTTTTGCGAAATGGGGATTGTGTTGTAAGTCGAAAAACATTGTCGGAATTAGAGAAAAAATTATCTTGTGTAGATTTTATACAGACACATAAAAGTTATCTAGTGAACTTGCAATGGGCACATGGTTGGAACAATAAATATATGATCCTTCAAAGTGATTTTGGGGATATAAGGGAAGAAGTGCCGATAGCATGGCGAAGGGAGGATGAGGTTAAAAAGCTTTACACAAAATATGTAATGAAGACAGAATTTGGGTGAAATTACAAATGATTTTTGCGTTCAGAACAAAAATCAAGCGTTCAGAACATTGTTGTTGAATTGCAATGAAACTTCCTTTATAGTAGTAAGCGAAATGCTTATCCCATTGGATTGTGTACGGTGTACGAATTGAACAGGGTAAGTGACACATAATTTTAGGAAGGAATGAAATAAACGTGAAACGACAAAGAGAAATATGGAAGGTACAAAGAGTAAGAACGGGTATGGCACTGCTATTAATTATGGCGTTGTTTATGAATAGCTTTGTAGCAATACCAGAGAGCAAAGCAAATAGCGATACAGAAAATAAGAAACAAGTGTTTGAAGAGGTTGGTTACAAGTTGGAATTGTCAACGTCTTCTAGTTGGGATAATGGCTATGTGGCAGAAGTGGTTGTGACCAATACTGGGGAAGAAGATATCCGAAATTGGTCTGTGGTAGCAACGATGGAACAAGGGGATATTGAACGTTCGTGGAATGTTACAAATAAAAAGGTAGGAACGCAGGAAGTGGTCTTCGAGTCAGAGAGTCACAACTTGATTCTGGGTGCGGGGAAAAGTACAAGTTTTGGGTTTCAAGTGACAGATGGGGCATATCATGATATCATGTCATTAAAGCTGGTACAAGGGAAGATTGTCAATACGAGAAAAGCAGATCTTGAGTTTAAAGAAACAAGCAGTTGGGACGGACACAAGATATATGAAGGGATAATTACAAATAACAGTGGGACGACCATGCGTGATTGGTCCCTTTCCTTTGAAGTGGAAGGGAAGATTACAAATATCTGGAATGCCACTGTAGTCAGTGAAGAAGATGGGGCTTTTTACATAAAGAATTGCAATTACAATGCCGTGATTGAGGACGGTGCTAGCGTAACATTTGGGTTTGAGGTTTCATATGCTACGGATTCTTTTAGTGGAATTCACAATGCCAGATTCTATGTCAGCGGAAATGGCGAAAGTGATGCAGAGAAACCAATGGTAACAGAACCCCCTGTCGTGACTGCGACACCGCTTCCAGCAGCGACACCAAATGTGACAGAGGAACCGGCAGTAACAGAAGCGCCAACGTCTACTCCAGCAGTGAATGAAACACCTGGAACCGAGGAAGAGATTACAGAAGATGATATCGAGTTTGTTCAGGTGGAAAATCGGGATTGGAACATGGATATGATCCGTGCCAACGACAAGGAAGTAGAACCGGCAAAGAAGCCGATTGGACGAAAGATAAAAGTAACCATGTTGGACTCTGGTATCAACTACAGCGAAGAAGTGGATGTAGTGGAACGGAGAAACTTCGTAGAAGGCGAAGATGAGATGTCCTATCTTTTCGAAGATGGAAGTGGTCATGGAACCGCCATCGCAGAAGTGTTGGCATCCAATCCAGATGCAGTTTTGGAAGAAGAGGATGACAATGTAGAGTTTGTGGAAGAGTATGGTGAATATACGTATTATGGGGATGACATAGAGGAGGATGAAGAGCTGGATGACGAATCTGATGATGAGGATGGGGAAGACAGTGCAGATGAGGAAGAAGATGGAACCGTATCCTTCGGGGAGCTTTTGGACAGTGGATATGAGTGGACCGAAGGGGTAAACCCAAATATTGAATTGTATTCAGGAAAGATATTGGATGCAGATAACGAAACAACCGTGGATCGTGCTGTGGCTGGTATCGAGTGGGCGATAGAAAATGACACTGACATCCTAAGTCTAAGTATCGGTATGGATAAGGATTCGGACAAACTTCATGAAGCCATCAAGAAGGCAGTAGCAAGTGGTATGTTGATTATCGCAGCCGTGGGGGATGATGAGAAAGTAGATTACCCAGCAGCGTATCCGGAGGTAATGTCCGTGGGCATGGTAAACAGTATGGGTGAGACGGTTGGCATTCCAGCGGAGGTCGTGGCGCCAGGAGAAGGAATTGTGTCTCGAGGTATTTTTGACAGTATGCAGATTTTCTCGGGAAGCAGTATGGCAGTTCCCCATGTAGTAGGTTTGGCGAGTATCCTGTGGCAAAAAGATGCGTCTAAGGATGCCGCATTTATCCGTGGTCTGATGGATGTGTCAGCAAACCCGATCGAGGGAGACGAATCTTGCCAGTATGGACTGATTGATTGTAAATATGCGTTGGAGTCCTATGGGGCATTTGAAGAGACAGTGAGAGAAAATCGTGCTGTGTTAGATGATGTTTCTAAGGATAGGAATGTAGAAGAGGTGAAGGAAGAAGTCCAGAGCGAGATTGACAATGAATCCGAGGTGGTGACCGAGGATGAGATGGAGAAGGTGCATGGGAACTGGGATAAAAGCCTTCATGAAAAGTTTGTCAGTGAAGATTATGAGGGGAAATGGAAGCATGGTACCAAGTACGTTGACGTATTGCAAAGTGGAATCACATTTATTGATGATAAAGAACACAATAAGAAGTGTTATGGCATGAATGATCACCCTTGGTTTCACGGATTTTTTGGAGGCGTTCAAGATGGTACTAAAAAGTCAAATTATATGACTAGCTACCGAACATTGGTAGAGATGGCGGATTATATGCGAAAAAAGGGAAAAGTTATGGACATCGATACCAAAAGTAAATACTCTGAAGTACATAATGCGTTGTATGGGATTGATGTGGCTTTCGATGGAGAGGACAAGATTGGAAGTCAGACTTGGAAAGATATCAATGCATATTGTGCAAAAAGTGGCGATACAGTTCCCAAAGATTGTAGAAGTCTACTAATTTATGGGATGGCCTTACACACATTAGCCGATACGTTTTCTCATAGCAGCTTTGGAATGAAAAAAGGATCAGGCAGTGAAAAAGGAAGTATTGTATGGCGTCGTTACACACATAAAGGAAGTAATACAGGGAAGTGGTATGCGGATAATACAGAAAGCAGAAAACTTCGTTATGATGCGGCTAAGAATGCTACAAAGAAAGGGTTAAATAGAATCGTAGTAGATGCTAATGGAGATGTTTCTTACAAAGATACGGATAATACAGTGAAGGCATTCTTTTCTAAAAAACAGTTTAATAAACTAAAAAAATACAGTGTTTCTTTTGAAAAGAAGCAAGAAGAAGGAAAACCTGTGAAAAAACTTTGTAAAATGAAATATTTTGAAGAGGGATTTGTGTTGAAGAATTTTTCGAAGTATTATGAGCAGGAAAAGGAGATTACAAAGAAAAAGTCGAATGGTATTGAAAACTACAAGAAATATGTTGATAAAGATGAAGTTGATGAAAATATTAATCAGTATGAAGTGGTTAAACTAGTGGATGTGATAAATAGTGCGACTCCATCCGCTACAGTGTCGTTGGAATCGGACGGAATGGCACTTACATCGCTGAGCATAACGGCAGACAAGATGGCTTTTGTCATATCTAAAGATGTGGAATACGAAATTACAAGTACAGATGCAAGAGGTACATACACCCTTTGTAGCATAAAAAACGGTATCGTGTATGATGCTATCGGCCGAGAAATGCAAGTGATGAATCTAGTAGATGGGGGTGAAGAGGATTTGGATGAGGAAGTGGACGAGACGGAAGATATGAAAGTTTGCGATATTGTGCAATATAAACCGTCTACGGATTGTTTGGTTCGGGGAAAAGTGGTATACTTCGATTATATGGTAAGTTCACCCTTACGAGATGATATGCCAGGACTTTCTGGAGTACAGATAAGTGCCAAATCGCCAGATACGGGTAAAGTCTATAAGACGACAACTAAGGAAGATGGTTCGTATCAGTTTCAGATGCCGGTTGGCGAATATGATGTTACTTATGAGAAAGATAAAACGTATACAGTGGTAGAACAATGTCTTGAGGCAATAGGCGATGGTTATAATAATGTGACTGTTATGATGCTTGGGAAAAGTTGGTTTGGCGAAGGGTGTATGGAGGGGTATCTCTATGATAAGTCCACGGGACAGACTATTACTGAGGCAACCATACAGATATACAAAGGTATTGGTTATTATGGAGATGCTCTTGTGGATACATCAAAGACGAGTAAGAACGGCTACTTTGTAACGGATTTTCTCGAGGCAGGCGCCTATACCTTTGTGGTAAGTAAGGAAGGTTACGAAACGGAATATTATTATGAGCCGATTATCGGCGGAGTGATGAGTTGTGTGCCAAAATTAGAGTTGGCGAGAAAGGAGTAAAAATGAGCAAGAGTGTAATGAGAGGGTGTTGCTTAATACTGATAACCATGGTTACAACACTGCTATGCATGCATAGCAGTAGTAGCGCCAAAGTGCATAGCGGAACGTGGAAACAGAATACGAAGTGGTGCTATGACACTAAGACAAAAACAGTAACAATAGACTGTAGAGGAAAAATGGCGGATGATTTTGCTGACCATGGAGACCATATGGGATGGAGAAAGTGGTCCATGAAAGCTGAGAAGGTAGTGTTCAAGAAAGGAATAACCTATGTTGGTGGTGGTGCATTTTGGGATTTTCGTAAGCTGAAGGTAGTAGTTTTGCCAGAAGGGTTGATATCGATAGGAGAACTTGCGTTTGATGGAACTACAAACTTGAAAAAAATTTTATTTCCTTCTTCGTTGAAAAAAATTGGAAGATCGGCATTTGACGATTCTGGTGTGAAGACATTGGGATTAAGAAATGTAGAAAAACTTGGAAGAGGTGCGTTATCGGGCACTAAGCTAGAATATTTGAGATTAACTTCTAAATGTCAAGACATAAAACCATATGCATTTATTTCTTGTTTTTCTTTGAAAAAGGTAAAGATTGAAGATGGGATTAAAGTAATTAGAAAAGGTGTTTTTTCGCGAACTGGATTAGAATCAGTAACAATACCGGCTAGCGTGACAAAAATTGAGTCAGATGCATTTTGGGCATTCTCCCCCGAAGAAAGCAAACTGAAACGCGTAACCATCAACTCCACAAAAATCAAAAAGTGGGGCAAGAACATCTTTGGAAAGGCACGAAAAGATTTAGTGATTCGAGTGCCAAAGAGCAAGAAGAAAGAGTATGCAAAAGCGCTTCGGAAAGGTGGACTCCCAGAAT
>JAZNJZ010000077.1:0-12547 GCA_045578325.1 Eubacterium sp. | reverse complement strand
AATCGAGGATTGGCAGCGCTCGATACAGGATATGGAGTATCAGACTGAACTTTTGAAAGAGTATGGTTTGATGTGAATGAGGGAAAAGTAACGGTTCATAGCATCATAAATTGGATATGGAAAGTGCAGGGCCGGCGCTCGGAAGGAGCGTCGGCTCAGATTATATCAGATCTTACTGGAAGTGCAAGAATACTCATGGTGTTTTTATATTGTCCGTCGGTGGACAAGAATCGTCGTCTGATTTCTGACAGATCATAAAGGTAAATGTAACACTTGGATATGCGGAGGCTGTATTTCCTCTAAGCTTTCTTGCTGATTCTGCCGATATATATTCAACGGAATGTATTTGTCAGGATAGCAGATGACATGAGTATAGAGTGGAACGGTATTGGAGGAAAGCGATGATAATTCAGCATAACCTTGCGGCGATGACAGCGTCGAGAATGAACATAACCAATAATAGAAAAAGAATGAAGTCCATCGAGCGTCTGAGCAGTGGGTATCGTGTGAACCGGGCGGCAGATGATGCGGCGGCGCTATCTATATCGGAGAAGATGCGCTCACAGATTCGTGGTTTGCAGCGCGCGGAGGACAATGTCCAGGACGGCTTTAGTTATGTGCAAGTGGCAGATGGAGCTTTGGGTGGTGCTCACGAGATATTGCATCGTATGCGTGAACTGGCAGTGCAGGCGGCAAACGATACCAATACGGAAGAAGATCGCGCAGCCATTGACAATGAAGTACAGGAATTAAAAGACGAGCTGGATCGCATCTTTGAGGAGACAGAGTTCAATACGAAGAAAATCTGGGATACCGAGACCGATAACAAGATTCAGATTGGTACCGAATCAAGACAGGCGGTAACTATGCAGACATCTTCAAAAAGTTTCCGAGTGACAGAAACCAATAAAGGCGCCATAGCATACAGCGGATATACCATAGAGGTCAAGGGAACGGATCCGGATGATCCAGACAATTATGGATTCGTCGTGAAGTGGGAAGGGTGGAATAAAAACGAGTACTCTACAAACCTAATTTCTTGGGATGACGTAGAGGTGGGGACGGCCAAGTCCTTTGGATTCAACATTAAAGATTATGTCGATACTACGGCACATCCTGAGCTGGCAGGTATCGAATATCAGATTGGATGGCGGATGGAAGAAACCGCTACGATAGATGACGTGGCTGCATCCATCAATGGAGTTTACTTTTCGACTGGTGTGAGCTCTTCAGAATCTGTGAAGGTGGGTACAAGCGTCCCTGGTGTGAGTTATAGTATATCCACAAACTATCTGGCAGAGCTTGCTGCGGATCGAAATGTAGAATCCTACGATACAGATTGGATTGAGCCAGCATTGACGGGGGGATCTAATGTTACCAGTACACCGTCATATACTAGCACCACGGAAGATGCAGGATGGACCATTGAGTTTGAAATGCAAAATATCGGTAAAGTAATTGCAAGTTCTGCGAATGTAAGTTATTCCTCCAATGACTATGATGACGATGATTTGGGACATTGGTGGTACTGGGTTAAGAATTCACAAGGAGCAAATTCATACCGTAGTAGCTATACTTATACACCAAGTGTGGGAAGTGCAGGAACGTTACATGGCGTTACGGATGTAATTACAAATAGTGGTGGAAAGCTTGGAAATAATGGCAAAAAAGGAATTTCACTGACCGATAATGCGGAAAACGGTGGTCAGATTACACTTCGATTTAATATGGTTCCAGAAGATGCAAGCCAAGCGAAATACTGTGACCGAGACGTAACCAGTGTGGGGTCTTTGTATGTATATATTAATGTATATGATGATGATACCGAAGAGACATTGATGAATCGTGTATATGCCGCATTGAATGATAATGCAGTAATCGATGCCTACCATGGATCAGCGAACTCTGGTTCACCGAGTTCAACGTCCCATACGATTTATTCGGCCAATGCCAAGACTCATAAGATTGATGTTCCGGTCTATCAAGCAACCATCAATCTGAAAATACAGGCAGGAGCCAATGAAGGTCAGACCATTGATTTGACCTATGAGTCCTTGCGTACCATGAATCTTGGAGTAGGCGATGTCAATGTGCTGACTCAGCGAGATGCCGCAAAGGCCATCACTGCGGTGCAAGCAGCCGAGGAGATTGTGTCTGAGCAGAGAAGTTTGTTTGGTGCATATCAGAATCGTTTCGAATATGCCATGGAGATGAATGCCAATGCCGCAGAGAATTTGCAGCATTCAGAAAGTAAGCTTCGCGATCTGGATATGGCAGAAGAAGCCATGAACAATGCGAAGTTGGCAATTTTGGAACAGGCATCTCAGTCCATGCTTAGTCATGCCAATCAGCAGACGGATAGTATCTTGCAGTTAATCTCAGGATGATGGATACATATTTTTATAATCACATATCAGAATGTCACCAGTGAAAACGATTGCTGGTGGCATTTTTCTGTTGGATATGCTACAATATGGAACAGTAACGATGGTTTGAAATGGAGGATAAAGTGATTATGTGGAAATTGCTCAAATATTTGAAAGATTATAAAAAAGAATCGGTGCTTGGGCCATTGTTTAAATTGCTGGAAGCGTCCTTTGAATTGATGGTTCCGTTGGTGGTGGCAGCGATGATTGATACAGGAATAGAAAATAAGGACGGAAAATATGTGCTTATGATGGGGGGGATATTGCTTCTCTTAGCGATTGTGGGATTGACAGCTTCCCTTACAGCCCAGTATTTTGCGGCAAAGGCAGCAGTGGGATTTTCTACAAAGTTAAAACGTGCATTGTTTGCCCACATTCAATCCTTGTCTTATGCGGAGCTGGATCGTCTTGGGACAACCAGCTTGATTACTCGCATGACTAGCGACGTAAATCAGGTGCAGTCCGGAGTTAACTTGGTACTTCGTTTGTTTTTGCGCTCCCCATTTGTAGTGTTTGGTGCGATGATTATGGCATTTACCATTGATGTGAAGGCTGCTATGATTTTTGTTGTGACCATACCATTGTTGTCCATCGTGGTATTTGGTGTGATGCTGATTAGCATTCCGTTGTATAAAAAAGTCCAGGCAGGATTGGACCGTGTTCTTGGCATTACAAGAGAAAATCTCACAGGTGTTCGCGTCATTCGTGCCTTTGGGAAAGAAAAGGAAGAGATAGAGAAATTTGAAGAAGCAAACCTGACTTTAAATCGGGTGCAGATGTTTGTGGGACGGTTTTCAGCATTGATGAATCCGTTGACTTACGTTATTGTTAATGGCGGATTAATTGTTCTGATTTGGACCGGAGCTCTGCAAGTAGAGGCAGGGATTTTGACTCAGGGAGCTGTGGTGGCACTTGTGAATTATATGTCTCAGATTTTGGTGGAATTGGTGAAGTTGGCGAATCTGATTATTACTGTTACAAAGGCAATCGCTTGTGGCAATCGAATTCAGGATGTGTTTGAGGTGGAGACCAGTTTGAAAGATGAGGCGACGACGCGTGTAGAATCAAGAAAAGACGATGAGTTTGTTGTGTTTGAAAAAGTTGGCTTGGTATATCCGGAAGCGTCGGAGGAGTCTTTGACAGATATTCATTTTACAGCAAGACGTGGAGAGGTGATTGGTGTTATCGGCGGTACTGGTTCAGGAAAAAGTTCTCTCGTCAATCTGATTCCAAGATTTTATGATGTTACATCGGGACAGATTCGGATTGAGGGTGAAGGGATTGAAACATATCCATTGGCTCAGTTGCGCGAGAAAATCGGTGTTGTGCCACAGAAGGCAGTGCTTTTTCAGGGAACCATTCGTTCCAATATGCAGTGGGGCAAAAAAGATGCTACCGATGAAGAAATCTGGGCAGCCTTAGAAACCGCCCAGGCTGCGGAGTTTGTTCGAGAAAAAGAGGGTGGATTGGATGCCCTGGTGGAGCAAGGTGGAAAGAACTTTTCTGGTGGCCAGAGACAGCGTCTTACCATTGCTCGCGCACTTGTAAAGAAACCAGAGATTTTGATTTTGGATGACAGTGCGTCAGCCCTTGACTATGCCACCGATGCGGCATTGCGTCAGGGAATTCGTGAAAACCTGATGGGGACTACGGTGTTTATCGTATCTCAGCGCGCGGCCTCCATTTTGCATGCCAACCAGATTTTAGTGCTGGATGATGGTGAGTTGGTTGGTACAGGAACCCATGAAACCTTGTTGGAAAGCTGCGATGTGTATCGTGAAATTTATGAATCACAGTTTGGAAAGGAGAATTGACATGAACCAGAAAAAAACATTACGACGAGTTCTTCGCTATATCAAAAAATATGCCTTCTTTCTTGTCTGTTCTCTTGTGTTAGCAGCAGTTACTGTGGTGCTGAGTTTGTATGTGCCGATTCTGACAGGAGACGCCATTGATTACATTTTGGAGCCGGGAAAAGTAGATTTTGTCATGATTCGCTCGGTTTTATGGAAAATCGGAATTGCCGTGGTGATTACTATGGTAGCCCAATGGATCATGAATGTGTGCAACAATAAAATCACCTATAGTGTGGTGAGGGATATCCGCGACGAAGCATTTCATAAAATACAGAAATTACCATTAGAATACATTGATGGCCATTCCTATGGAGAGGTTGTTAGCCGGGTTATCGCCGACGTGGATCAGTTTGCAGACGGATTGCTGATGGGCTTTACGCAGCTTTTTACCGGGGTGTTGACGATTCTTGGGACGTTATTATTTATGCTTAGTATCAATGTCAGCATTACTTTGGTGGTGGTATTGCTGACACCAGTATCACTTCTTGTGGCGAGTTTTATTGCGAAGCGAACCTATGAGATGTTCCAGCTGCAGTCCAGAACCCGTGGGGAACAGACGGCATTGGTGGAGGAAATACTGGGGAATCAGAAAGTGGTTCAGGCATTTGGCTATGAGGACGATGCATTGGAAACTTTTGATGAGATTAATGAGCGCTTGCGCAAATGTTCTCTTCGAGGTATTTTCTTTTCTTCCATTACGAACCCAGCAACACGCTTTGTAAATAGTTTGGTGTATGCGGGCGTTGGTATTACCGGTGCATTTTTTGCCATTAATGGAAGTCTGTCCGTGGGACAGTTGTCCTGTTTTCTAAGTTATGCGAACCAGTATACAAAACCATTTAATGAGATTTCTGGTGTAGTGACAGAACTTCAAAATGCCCTTGCTTGTGCAGGACGAATCTTTGAGTTGATTGATGAGAAGCCACAGGCGCCAGATGCGGTGGATGCCAAAGTGCTCGCCGAAGCCGATGGTCGTGTAGAAATGGAAGATGTGTATTTTGCGTATGAGCCGGGACAGAAGTTGATTGAGGAATTTAATCTGTCGGTGGAGCCGGGCCAGCGCGTGGCCATTGTGGGACCAACGGGATGTGGTAAAACAACACTGATCAATCTTTTGATGCGTTTTTATGATGTAAATAAGGGGACAATCCGGGTAAGCGGAACGGATATTCAGAAGCTCACCAGGGAGAGCCTTCGTGAGAATTATGGTATGGTGCTTCAGGAAACATGGTTGAAGCAAGGAACCATCCGAGAGAATATTGTTATGGGAAAACCAGAGGCGACGGAGGACGAGGTGATCCAAGCGGCAAAAGCCAGCCACGCCCACAGCTTTATCAAGCGTTTGCCGAAGGGGTATGATACAGTGATTGGAGAGGATGGTGGAAGTCTTTCTCAGGGACAGAAGCAGCTACTTTGTATTACGCGAGTGATGCTTTGTTTGCCACCGATGCTGATTCTCGATGAGGCTACATCTTCCATAGATACACGTACGGAGTTGCGAATCCAGAAAGCATTTTCCAAAATGATGCAGGGAAGAACTAGTTTTATCGTGGCACATCGTTTGTCCACCATTCAGGAAGCAGATGTGATTCTTGTGATGAAGGACGGACATATCATCGAGCAGGGAAATCATGCGGAGTTGTTGGCTAAGGGCGGATTTTACGCGAATTTGTATGAGAGTCAGTTTGCTGGGTGAGAGCGTTATCGGCTAGAGAATAAACATATATTGACATTGACATAGTTATATACCACATGCTAACATACAATTCATACAGAAATACGATGAAAAGAGGGTTGTATGATGAGTTGGGAAGAACAAAAAAAGCGTATCCGTAAGTTGCAGGAAGAAAAAGATATTGTGATTCTGGCGCATTATTACGTGGATGGGAAGGTACAGGAAATCGCTGACTTTGTAGGGGATTCCTATTTTCTTGCCAAGAAGGCAGTGGATGTGCCTCAAAAAAATATTTTGTTTTGTGGTGTGTCTTTTATGGGAGAAAGTGCCAAGATTCTTAATCCAGAAAAACGAGTGATTATGGCGGATGAATATGCAGACTGTCCTATGGCGCACATGGTGGATCTGAGACAGATTCGTGAAGTGCGAGAAAGCCATGAGGATGTAGCTGTTGTTTGCTATATCAATTCCACATCTGAAATCAAAGCGGAGTCCGATGTATGCGTCACATCTTCCAATGCCATTGGTGTTGTGCAAGCATTGCCAAATGAAAACATTTTCTTTATTCCAGATAATAATTTGGGGCATTATGTGGCTTCTAGGATTCCAGAAAAACATTTTATTTTTCATGATGGATACTGTCACGTGCATCAAAGTATTACGGCAGAGGCAGTAAAGGAAGCGAAGAGTTTGCATGAAGATGCCTTGGTGCTTGCACATCCAGAGTGTACGGCAGAGGTGCTGGAAGGTTCGGATTTCATCGGAAGTACTTCGGAGATTATCGAGTATGTGACGAAGAGCGAGGTGGATACATTTCTCATCTGTACGGAGATGGGTATCTTTTATGAATTACAACAGAAAAATCCGGAAAAGAAATTTTATAATGTAGGGCATCGACAGTTTTGTCCTAATATGAAACGGATTACGATTGAAAAGGTGGAAGCGGCATTGGAGAATATGGCGCCAGAAGTTGTGCTAGAAGAAGAGGTGGGCCAGAAGGCAAGAGAGGCTCTGGAACGGATGCTTTCACTGGCGTCAAATACAGATGGAACGGATTCTATGATATAGGATTAAAATAGAAATGATACAACATTAGTAGAAAGGTGGAATTATCGTGGGTAAAGTATATAAAAACATGACAGAATTAATCGGAGGAACACCTCTGGTGGAGTTTGGTAATATCGAAAAAAAATATGGTTTGAGAGCAAAACTCATTGCGAAGCTAGAGTATCTGAATCCAGCGGGAAGTGCCAAAGACCGAATTGCATTTCAGATGATTGAAGAGGCAGAACGTAGCGGAAAATTACAGCCAGGTGGGACGATTATTGAACCAACCTCGGGGAATACTGGAATTGGTCTGGCAGCCATTGCGACAGCAAAGGGGTATAAAGCCATTATTGTATTACCAGAGACTATGAGTGTGGAGCGACGTAATATTATTAAAGCCTATGGAGCAGAGATTGTGCTGACAGATGGGGCCAAAGGAATGAGCGGCGCCATTGCAAAGGCGGAAGAACTTCATGAGGAAATAGAGGGAAGCATCATTGCCGGACAGTTTGTGAATCCAGCCAATTCAGAGGCACATCGAAAAACCACAGGTCCAGAGATCTGGGAAGACACCGATGGGGAAGTGGATATCTTTGTGGCTACGGTTGGAACCGGCGGAACAATAACAGGAGTTGGTGAATATCTAAAAGAGAGAAAATCATCCGTAAAGGTGGTGGCAGTGGAGCCAGCAGCATCTCCTGTGCTTTCGGAAGGAAAAGCAGGGGCTCACAAGATTCAAGGAATCGGTGCGGGCTTTGTACCAGAAGTATTGAATACACAAATTTATGATGAGATTGTGACGGTGAAAGACGAGGACGCTTTTGCCGGGGCAAAGGAGATTGCGAGTTTGGAAGGAATTCAAGTGGGAATTTCTTCGGGAGCTGCGCTGTGGGCAGCAGTAGAGGAAGCAAAGAAAGAGGAAAATATGGGCAAGAATATTGTTTTGTTGTTGCCGGATAGTGGTGATCGCTACTATTCCACATCGCTTTTTATGGAATAAGTAACGATTCAGAGCCCTGCCCCCCACATTCGCATTTTAAAAGCTAAAATGCTCATGGGAGGGCGGTAACTCGATTCGAGTTACCTTATGATGTAACAGATAAATTCTTACGCATAAATGCGGCGAATTCATCTGTTACATCATAGGGTCTCTGAATAATTACCGGAATAAAACAAATTGACTGTTTCATGTGGATGTTTTATAATATTTTTGTAAAACACTGCATGAGACAGTTATTTTTTTGGAGGATAAAATTATGTTAGAACAATTGAAAAAGGAAGTTTATGATGCCAATATGGAGCTTCAGGAAAAAGGCCTTGTGATTTATACTTGGGGAAATGTAAGTGGAATTGACCGCGAGAATAATTTGGTTGTAATTAAGCCAAGTGGTGTAGAATATGAAGAACTTTCCCCTGAAGATATGGTTGTTGTTGACTTTGACGGAAATGTAGTAGAAGGAAAATATCGTCCTTCCTCAGATACGGCAACTCATATCGAGTTATACAAAGCGTTTGAGAATTTGTCAGGTGTAGTACATACGCATTCCACATGGGCGGTTACATTTGCTCAGGCAGGAATGGCGATTCCGGCATTGGGAACGACCCATGCGGATTATTTTTATGGAGAGATTCCATGTACAAGGGATCTGACAGCTGCAGAGATTCATCAGGATTATGAAAAAAATACTGGTTTGGTTATTGTGGAGACTATTGGTGAGAAAGATGCTTTGGAAGTGCCAGGAATCGTTGTGAAGAATCACGGACCATTTTCTTGGGGAACTTCTCCAGCAAATGCAGTATATAATGCGGTTGTGCTGGATAAAGTGGCAGAGATGGCACATCATACCATGACCCTCAATCCACATGTGAAGCCAGCACCTCAGTATTTGTTGGATAAGCATTATTTTAGAAAACATGGAGAAAATGCATACTATGGACAGGAAGGTGTTTGATCAAGCGATTCAGAAGATTGTTTATCAGGAACGTGAGAGATACGGAATCGGAACCTTGTCGGAAAAAACATTGCATGCGGTGGTAAAAAACTATTTGGAACCCAATGAGGATTATCATGAAGTCCCGTTGGAAGGGTATGTAGCAGATATTTTCCGGGATGAAGCGGTGATTGAGATACAGACGGCACATTTTGATGTGCTAAGGCGCAAGCTGGATAAGTTTTTGCCCTTGTACCCCGTTACCATTGTGTATCCCATTCCAGCCACCAAGTGGGTCATCTGGGTGGATCCGGAGACAGGAGCCGAGGTGAGCCGCCGAAAGTCGCCAAAGAAGGGGAGTCCCTATCAGGCATTTAAAGAGCTGTATCGGATTAAACAGTATTTGTCTCATCCAAATCTTCGGTTGAAGTTTTTATTTATTGATGTGGAGGAGACAAAGATTCTAGATGGCTGGAGTTATGATAAGAAGCGTGGCGCCACGAAGTATGATCGGATTCCTACTGGGCTTGTGGATGAAATGTATTTTGAACGAGTGGAGGATTATCGTATGATGATTCCACCAGAGTTATCTGAATTCACCACAAAGGATTACGCCAAAAGTGCCAAAATCCCATTGGCCCATGCCCAGACAGCATTAAATATTTTTCACTATCTGGATTTGGTGGAACGGATTGGGAAGACCGGAAATGCGTATGTATATGAGGTGAAAGAGAAATATTGAATGTCCCAAAGGGGGAGCGAAAGCGTCCTCTTTTTTTACTTTATAGGAAAGTTCGTCCTATAAAGCAAAAAACGCTCCGCTTAGGATGCGTACCTCGCGGAAAGGAAAGTAATTGCTTCGCAATTTCGCTCGGACGCGAAAGAGTCGTAAGCGATTCTTTGTTCTGGATAAAAATGTATTGACAGACGAAGTAAGGTATTGTAATATATAAATGAACATATGAATACTTATTCATATGAATGCGAAAGACAATGGTATAAGGAAGGAGGAAATACAATGGCAGAAGAGTGTTGTCACATGTCTCACAACCACGATGAGATGGTGAGTCAATGGAAAGAAGATATGCCAGATGAAGATTCGTTATATGAATTGGCGGATCTGTACAAAATATTTGGTGACTCCACACGCATTAAGATCATGTATCTTTTGTTGAAGTCAGAGATGTGTGTATGTGATATTGCAGATGTATTAAATATGAATCAATCCGCGATTTCCCACCAGTTGCGCGTGTTGAAGCAAAATAAATTGGTGAAAAATCGAAGAGAAGGTAAGTCGGTTATTTATTCGCTGGCGGATCAGCATGTTATGTCGATTCTTAGTCAGGGAATGGAACATATAATGGAATAAAGAAAGTGAGGAAATGAAAGATGAAAAAGAAATTTAAAATGGTGAATTTGGATTGTGCAAACTGTGCGGCAAAAATGGAGGCAGCAATCAACAAGATTGATGGAGTGGAAAGTGCTACGGTAAGTTTTATGGCGCAGAAATTAACATTGGTGGCAGATGACGACCGCTTTGATGAAATTGTGGATCTGGCAGAGGCTGCTTGTAAGAAGGTGGAGCCGGATTGTTGTCTGGAAAGATAGTCCCATAGAAAGGAGCTTACCATGACGAAAAAGCAAAAAAATATGCTATGTCGAATTGTTGTTTCGGGTGTTCTCTTTCTTGTATTATTTGTGTTGTTTCATACAGGATTGGTGGAGGAAGAAGCGTTTTTCGGTAATTCATTGGCAGGTAAAATTACGTTATTTGTCATATATTTGATTCCCTATATTATCATTGGTGGCGACATTGTGAAAAAGGCAGTTGTCAATATTGGTCATGGTCAAGTATTTGATGAAAACTTCTTGATGTGTATTGCTACCTTTGGTGCCTTTGGAATAGGCGATTATTCTGAGGCTGTGGCGGTTATGCTGTTCTATCAGGTAGGGGAACTGTTCCAAAATTATGCGGTAAACCGTTCTCGTCAGTCCATCACGGAGCTTATGGACATTTGTCCGGAATATGCCAATCTTGAAGTGGACGGAGAGGTACGAGAAGTGGATCCAGATGACGTTGCCCCTGGAGATATCATTGTGGTCAAACCGGGAGAGAAGGTACCATTGGATGGTATTGTTTTAGAGGGGAATTCGTTTTTGGATACCGTTGCGCTGACAGGAGAGTCTGTGCCACGCAAGGTGCAGGAAGGAGACGAGATCATAAGTGGATGCGTGAACGGAAGTGGCGTTCTTCGAGTAAAAGTAACAAAAGAGTTCGATGATTGTATGGTTTCAAAAATATTAGAGTTGGTAGAAAATGCCAGCACGAGAAAGGCAAAAATGGAAAATTATATTACCAAATTTGCTAGATATTATACCCCGATTGTGGTGATTGCAGCGGTTTTGCTTGCCTTGGTTCCTCCAATATTTCTAGGAAACTGGGGAGAATGGATACAACGTGGATGTATTTTCCTTGTTATTTCCTGTCCGTGTGCCTTAGTAATATCAGTGCCTATGAGTTTCTTTGGAGGAATTGGAGCAGCGTCGAAGCATGGAATCCTTGTGA
Source organism: Eubacterium sp. (assembly GCA_045578325.1). Lineage (GTDB taxonomy): Bacteria > Bacillota > Clostridia > Lachnospirales > Lachnospiraceae > Eubacterium_F. The sequence continues at coordinate 1,046 of JAZNJZ010000077.1, read as the reverse complement.
AGGGCAGTAACTTTTTAGAGATGATATCCGGCGTTCAAACCATTGTATTTGATAAGACAGGAACATTGACAAAAGGTGAATTTGAAGTTTCAGAAATTGTTAGAGAAAATGATTTGGATCCTTTGGCGATTGCTGCTACATTGGAGCGATATTCGGAACATCCCATTGCAAAATCCATCTTGAAAGCAGTTGGAAAAGATGCGGATTTACAAGATGCTACAGAAGTAGAAGAAATTGCTGGTTATGGTATTTCAGGAATCATGCAGGGGGAAAAAGCCTTTGCAGGTACCAAGCGCTTGTTGCTGGAAAATGGAATCCAAGTGCCGGCATTTACTCCGGAACAGCAGCAAGCAAACCGTAAAAGTACGGTGGTGTATGTGGGGTATGGTAGTGCTTATGCAGGATGTATTTTTATCTCAGATCAGATTAAGCCAGGGGTTCCGGAGGCATTGAAGAAACTTCGTAAAGCTGGTGTGAAACAGTTTGTTATGCTGACGGGAGATAAGAAGGAAAACGGAGAGGCGATTGCTGGGGAACTTGGTATTGATGAGGCATATACCGAGCTTTTGCCAGAAGATAAAGTGTCTAAGCTTGAAGAGTTGATGTCTCAGAAAGAAGAAGGAAATTATGTGGCGTTTGCTGGGGATGGCATCAATGATGCACCAGTTATTACACGCTCGGATATTGGAATTGCTATGGGAAGTATGGGGTCTGACGCTGCCATTGAGGCGGCGGACGTAGTGCTGATGGAGGATGATATTTCCAAGTTAGCAGTTATGATGAACATTTCTCGTAAAACCATGACGATTGTTCGGCAGAATATCGTGTTTGCCATTGCAGTAAAACTATTTGTGCTTCTTCTCGGAGCATTTGGTGTGGCAACCATGTGGGAGGCCGTGTTTGCGGATGTAGGTGTTGCGGTGCTGGCCATATTAAATGCCATGAGAGTAAATCGGTAAATTCTGGTTACTTATAAAATTATTTGCCTATTTATTTGAAAAATGATATACTGTATGTCGTGGTGATAAAATAATAAAAAAGGAGAA
>JAZNJZ010000076.1:0-7106 GCA_045578325.1 Eubacterium sp. | reverse complement strand
GCGTTCTGAACAGGAATAGCTGTTCTTTCTACTAAGTCGTGTGTCAATTCATCGAATTTTGCACGTGTTAAGTTCATATCAAAGTGTTTCGGACCTTCAGCTGTTGCTGTGATGAAAGGAAGGTTGATATTAGTTGTTGTAGCAGAAGATAATTCTTTCTTTGCTTTTTCTGCTGCTTCTCTCAATCTCTGAAGTGCCATTTTGTCATTTGACAAATCAACGCCTTCTGCTTTCTTGAATTCAGCTAACATATAATCTGTGATTTTCTGGTCGAAGTCATCACCACCAAGACGGTTGTCACCACTTGTAGCCAATACTTCGATAACGCCTTCGCCGATTTCGATGATAGATACGTCGAATGTACCACCACCCAAGTCGTAAACCATAATTTTCTGTTCTTTTTCGTTATCAAGACCGTAAGCTAAAGCCGCTGCTGTTGGTTCATTGATAATACGTTTTACATCAAGACCGGCAATTTTACCTGCGTCTTTTGTAGCCTGACGCTGAGCATCATTGAAGTAAGCAGGTACTGTGATAACAGCTTCTGTTACTTTTTCACCTAAGTAGTTTTCAGCGTCTGCTTTTAATTTCTGTAAAATCATAGCAGAAATCTGCTGTGGAGAATATTTCTTGTCATCAATTGTACGACCCTTGTCTGTACCCATATCTCTCTTAATAGAAGAAATTGTTTTTTCAGCATTTGTTACTGCCTGACGTTTTGCAGGTTCACCAACAAGTCTTTCTCCTGTTTTTGTAAATGCAACTACAGATGGTGTAGTTCTTGCTCCTTCTGTATTAGCTATAACAGTTGGTTTACCACCTTCCATAACTGCTACACAGCTGTTTGTTGTACCTAAGTCGATACCAATAATCTTACTCATAATAATCTCTCCTTCTTGAAATTAAAATAATTTATTAACATAATACGAAATAACTAATTGACGACCTTTACCATAGAATGTCTTACTACGCTATCTTTATACATATATCCCTTCTGGAATTCCTCTGATATCGTATTGGCCTCCATGGAGTCATCTTCATCGTGCATCACTGCATTGTGAAGATTTGGATCAAACTCTTTTCCTACTGCTTCAATTGGCACCACTCCAATCTCTTCTAATACAGTAACAAATTGCTTGTAAATCGCTTCCATTCCTTTTACAAAAGCGCTATCCTTTTCTTCCTCTGGCACTGCCGCAAAACCTCGCTCAAAATTATCTACCACAGGAAGAATTTTCTCGATTACAGATTTTGCCCCAACTTCAAACATCGCCGTTTTTTCCTTCTCAGAACGATTACGGAAGTTTTCAAACTCTGCCATGTTGCGAAGAAGGCGATCATTTAACTCTTCAATCTGCTCATCTTTTTTATCTTTTTTCTTTTTCTTCTTATCCTTAGTTGCTTTCTCATCCTCAGATGGCTGCTCTTGCTGCACGTCCTCTTGAGATGTTTCTTCTACTGTTTCTGTTTCCACCTCAGGAGTCTCTTCCTTGATGTCTTCGTTTCTTTCTTCTGCCACTTTTCTGAAACCGCCTTTCCCTCTTCTATCTAGTTACTCTTTTGTTTTAAATATATCATCCAGCTGTTGCATACAATTCTCCAAGGTGCCGACTACTTTCTCGTAATCCATACGTTTTGGACCAACGATACCAATCTTACCATACACGCCTTCTCGAATCTTATACGTAGCTGTTACTACCGAACAATTTTTCATCGCTTCTACTGGCGATTCATCGCCAATGTAAACTTGAATTCCATGCTCTTCATTCTCCGCGTCATCATTGACCCAGGCCTGAAGTCTCTGTTTCTCCTCAAAAGTAGAAAGAAGTTCTACCATGCGTTCTTTGTCACTAAGTTCTGGATACTTCAAAATATTGGTTGCACCAGACGTGTATATCTCAGAAGCATCTTCATCACTCATTGCCTCTCCGATGCTATCCAATATACTAGATGCCAAATCACCATATTCGCCAGCTTTTTCCTTAATCTGTTGCATAATCGCCATATTAATCTCCGTAACATCCAAGCCATTTAGCGCTGCATTGATTATGAAATTAAGCTGAGAAATTACATTGTCATCTACGGGGTCTGCCAAATCAATAAACTTGTTGTTCACATTGTTGTTATCTAGAACAACAATGACCAAAAGCTGCACTTCCGAAATCATATTCAACTGTATGAATTTAATCTTCTTATGCGCATATTTCGGCTTTGAAACCATCGTCGTATAATTTGTATTTTCTGCCAGAAGCTTTGCCACTTGCTGAAGGAGGAGATCAATCTTATCTTCACGCTCAATGAGAACTCCCTTCATGTCGTTCACTTCTTTTTCCTTGTTCTTGAGAACGGTATCCACATAAAGTCGATATGCTTTATCCGATGGAATACGCCCCGCCGATGTGTGAGGCTGTAGAATATAACCCATCTCCTCTAGATCTGCCATCTCATTTCGAATGGTGGCCGAGCTAAGATTCAAGTCGGTATACTTTGAAACTGTTCGAGAACCAACCGGCTCTCCGCTCTCCATGTAGTTATGGATAATAGCCTCAAGAATTTTCTGCTTACGCTCATCCAATTCCATGTCATCACTTCCTTTGTTAGCACTCAGTGACATCGAGTGCTAATGATTGACTAAAATAAAGATAACACCCTTGAAACAGTTTGTCAAGGGTGTTTTTTCATTTATTATGTAATTCTTTACTATATATATGTATTATCCTGCTTTCCTTTACAAAACAGGGAAGCCCATCATTTCCAAGAAATACGTCAATGGACTCGTATCCTGAATCCACATGAGACGATTATTTTCACGAATAACCTTCACCATTTCTTTGCACCAGCTATACTCCTGAAATGTTCCAATCAGTGCAAATAAACACCATATAATCAGAAAACCGACAACAAAACCAAGTATAGCACCACCAATGCGGTTAGCCAACCCTAGCACTGGCATATCGTTCATAAACTTAATCAATTTACTTATGGCTGCAACAACAATCATCGATACAATCAACGCAATACCGTATCCAAATCCCTGTCTGGCAACCTGCACCGTCTCTGGCAGTGATCTTGTAATAACCGGCGCAGCACCTAATGTAGCCGCCAATATTATTATTTTCTGAACAACTGCAAAAATCCCTAAGAACATTCCTCGATTTATTCCTATCATAGTGGAACAAATCATAATCGCAAACACCACAACCTCAACTAATTGTCCCGTTGCATTCACCTTAAATTCCTCCTTTTTAATTCGTGTCTAGCCCTCATCCTGATATTTCAATTATCTGGATTGAAGCCTCATCCAATAAGTAATATTGGTCATCTCTGTTGGCCGGGAAAAAATAGTCATATTTTTTTTCAAAGTCAAATCGAAACTTTTCTTTTCCATTTTTTCGCAAAATTCGGCAACTCTCATCATCGGAAAATATCATTTCCTGATCCGTCATCTGAATTCGAGAATATTTGTAATCAATATTCATAGACAACTCTTTCTTGCCGCGAAGATTGAAAAGATTCAACGTCTGATTCTCTGTATCCCCAGCTGTCCCCGTAACAACCAACACATGCTCCCCATCATGATCTGCACTTTTCACTGGCTGATCAAAGGTTTGGTCAAAAATCTCTTCCGGTTTCTTCATATTTGCAAATAATGAAAAACCCGTTTCATGAAAAATCACAACTTCATCTTCTTCCACAAAGTCAATTGTGGAAATCATAGACGTTTCGTAGTTTTTTCCACCTACTAACGTATTCTGATCCTGCCCCACTTCAGTGAAGTTATAAAAGCACACATGATTTTCCATTGTTCCATTTTCCACCAGCATGTACGCAATGACAAGACTTTTACCATCCGGTGAAATATCAAAATCCAGCGGATAACCGTTATCCACCACATTCGTAGGAATTTCCACTTCTAATGTTTCCACTGTGTTGTACGGATCGTATACATTAATCACATCCGAATCATCATCGTGAAGTAGCACTGCCACCTTCCCGTTGGCTGCCACCTTCACACGACCAATCGGCAACGTCATCTCCATATCTTTGCCTTGGTCTTTCCCATTATAAACATAAAAAGTTTTTGCCCCTACATCTGCCACGCATACGTAATCACCGCAGATATCCACCGTCGGCTGTTCCATCTCATAGCCACCGTTCCACAGCGTCTCTCCCGACTCATCAATCAAAGAGATCCCATCTCTGCTGTATTTTAGTAGCTTATTTTGAAAAGACAAATAACTGACATTATTGCTGTCCGTCCTTGCCCTGTCATTCACAACATCATAGCCCGAAAATGAGCGATTAATAAAGTAATAAGACGCAACGATAATTGCAACGATTCCCACCAAGAGACCTACCCCCAGTGAACCGAATAATATTATGGCTTTTCGTTTTTTTTGTTGATTGCGCCCTTCTTCGGTATATCGTTCCGAAAAGCTATCCTTCAATTGAGTTCACTCCATTCAAACAAGATATCTCTCCGTCAGTATACCACAAGAATCTGGCATTTTCAATCAAAAACATTTTTAATGTGGTTGCGATATGTCACCCGGTTGCGTTTCCACCATTGCCGGCACCTCCTCTGTAGATACCGCCTGACCACTTATCACTCCTGCCCCCACCGTTTGGACAGCGGTATCCCCACCTGCCTTTTCGGTCACTACCGTTTGAAGGCTCTGCATCTGACTTTTCAACTCAGCCAATCCATTCTGATTATTAATGGCGGCTACCGCAAATATTATCCCAAGAGTCACCACAACACTTGCCAATCCCATCCCCCACTTTCCTTCTGCCTGCTGTTCCTTTTTTCTTTCTTCATTTTCCTTTAGCACACCTCGGATATTGCGTAACACGCGGTCGTCTTCCTGCTCTACAATATGTACAAATCGATTGGCTTCCTCCATCATATATTGGCGCATTTCTGGGTTTTTTTCATAATATATATAATACCCTTTTTGTTTTAGAAAACCGCTATTTTCATACAAAAAGAAATCATCTATTTTATTTTTTCTTTCATATACATATAGCAACCGGTCCCCTTCCGAAAAATTACGTCGATGAATCTCCAGCAATTTTTCTGGTATCTTTTGCTCTTCGCCAGCTGGCGTATAATACCATCCAACCACATCTAGATCCGTAAAATTTTCTTTAATCTCCGTATAAATGCTTGTCCACATCTCCTGTCCAAACATATCACTATCTCGTTTTTCAAACCCCTTTATCGAAACCATACCTGATACAAGAAACACTTTTTCTCCCGCATGATAGAATCGATGCCCCAAAAGCACCCCTGCTGATTCCGTTTCTCTTTGTTCCTTCGCCATCCGTCTGGCATACGCCATGACATAATCCTCTACGTAAATTTTTGTTTTTCCCTTCACATCCCCTATCTGACGTACACTTTTTGGCGCCTTCCAATTCATGCCATTCCCTCCTTTTTTCTTTTATTGTACCATCTCCAAACACGGGATTTTGTCAATTTTTGCGAATCCAAATACAAATCGTTCTCTTTCCTTCGACAGAATATTTTTTCTAGGAATGGTCAATACTTTTTATAGATTTTTAAGGAGGAACAACATGATACACTATTTTAATCCAACCGACAAACATGCGCTTTCCAATTTTGTGAAAACGCTTTCTATATTAATCAAAAAATTAAATACGACAAATAAAGAAATTGTTGTGATATGCATTGGCTCAGACCGCGCCACCGGTGATGCCCTAGGTCCCATCGTAGGCCACTTTTTGGCTATGCAACAAAAAAACTTCCATCTTTATGGCACACTGGAAAGTCCTGTTCATGCCAAAAATCTGGAAGCTGCTCTTTCGTTTATTCATCATACGCACCCCAATTCCATCACCATCGCCGTAGATGCTTCTTTGGGAATTGCAGAGCACGTTGGTTATATTACAGTCGGAGAGGGTTCTCTTGCCCCAGGTGTAGGGGTTGCCAAATCACTCCCCGCTGTGGGCGACTTATTTATCACCGGCATTGTGAATCTTTCTGGATTTGGTGGGCAAATGCTTCTCCAGACCACTCGCCTCAACCTTGTCATGCATCTAGCCGACTTCATCTACCAAGGTCTTGAGCGTTGCCTCAACACCGAAACGCAAACTCCGTTAAAAGGGTTCTCAAAGCTCCGTTCTGCCTTGCAGCGCGCGGAATAACGTAACTTCATCAATGTATTCCAAATCACCACCAACTGGCACACCACTGGCAATTCTTGTCACCTTGATGCCCGCTGGTTTCAGAAGCTTACTAATATACATTGCTGTGGCCTCGCCTTCCAAAGAAGAATTGGTTGCAATGATCACTTCATCCACCTCACCTTGAAGACGCTGCATCAATTCCTTCAATCGAATATCCGCTGGCGTGATTCCAAGGCTTGGATTGATTGCCCCTTGTAGCACATGATACACACCTTTGTACTGCCCCGTCTTCTCGTAAGCAATCAAATCTCTTGTGTCCTCTACTACCATAACTGTTTTTTTGTCTCGTTTTGGATTACTGCAGATTGGACACACATCACTGTCCGTCAAAGTAAAACATTCTTTGCAGTAACGCACATTTTTTTTCGCTGACAGAATCACCGAAGACAATCGCTCCACCCGCTCCTCTGGCATATGCAAGATGTGAAATGCCAGTCGCTGAGCGGACTTTGCGCCTATACTTGGCAATTGCGCCAGTTCTTCGATCAGATTCTGAATTGACTCAGAATAATAATTCATTAGAATGGAAATCCTCCACCACCAAGGTTCAATCCTCCGGTAAGAGCTTCCATTGCTTTCGCATTGTCTGCTTCCATCATACGGAGTGCTTCATTGGTTGCTGCCACAATCAAATCTTCCAACATTTCAATATCATCAGGATCCACAACTTCCTCAGAAAGTTTTACAGAAAGCACTTCTTTCTTTCCTGAAACTCTTACGGTTACCGCACCGCCACCTGCAGTCGCTTCAAATTCTTTTTCTTCCATCTCGCGCTGCTGTTCTTCCATCTGACGCTGCATTTTCTGCGCCTGTTTCATAAGATTGTTCATGCTTCCTGGCATTCCGCCCTGAAATCCTCCACGTCTAGCCATAATTTACTACCATACCTTTCTTTT
>JAZNJZ010000075.1:0-2418 GCA_045578325.1 Eubacterium sp. | reverse complement strand
TCAACTCCTTGGCTCACAGAACGACATGGCTACGATCCGACTTTAATGAGTAAAACGAATTACAAATAAAAGAAGCAGATGGATATAAATTTGACACCACGGACACACTCCCGTTCGAAAAACAACGTAGCAGTACTAGATTCGCAGCAAGCTGCTTATCAAGTGCTGACGTTGTTTAACGTTCCGTGTTTGTCAAATTTAAACCAATCTGCTTTTTCTTTGCAATGCTTTTTTCTCATCTATGCGGAACTTCTAGTGCTTCACTCCATGTCTCCTCCTCTACGAGAAAAATCCAATCAATCCCTGGACAAAGACAAATATAATTACAATTGGCAACACCCATGTCAGATACAGACGCAAGCCCTTCGGAATCTTCAATCCCTCTCCCGCATTGGCTTCTGCCAGATAGTTTTCAAATCCCCAACCATATCGAGTGGTACAAAAGATAATATATACCAACGCGCCGATTGGCAAAAGCAAGTTACTTACAAGGAAATCTTCCAAATCAAGGACCCCTGTTCCTTCGCCAAATGGTTGAAATCCGCTCCATACATTGAACCCAAGAACACACGGAATCGATAATGCAAAGACGAGGACGGTGTTAATGATTGCCGCCTTTTTTCGGTTCCAACCAAAGAGTTCTCGTGTCATGGACATAATATTTTCAAACACTGCAATTACCGTTGTAAATGCCGCAAAAGACATGAAGAGGAAGAATAACGCTCCCCACACGCGTCCCCCTGCCATGTTGGCAAAGATATTCGGCAACGTAATAAAAATCAAGCTTGGACCTTGATCCGGACTTACCTGATATGCGAAACATGCCGGAAAGATAATCAGCCCCGCTGTAATCGCCACAAATGTATCTAGCGCAGCGATACGAATCGCCTCACCAAGAAGTCTATGTTTTTTATCAATATAACTTCCAAAAATCGCCATACATCCAATCCCGAGACTCAGCGTAAAGAAAGACTGATTCATAGCCGCTACCATAGTTGTCCCGATTCCTTGTTCTACCATTCGACCAAAGTCTGGCACCAGATAAAATTTCAGTCCCTGGGCACCACCTTTCATGGTAATGCTATGAATCGCAAGAACAACCATAATAACAATCAAAGCGCCCATCATCCATTTTGTGATACGCTCAACGCCTTTTTGCAAACCAATGGCACAAACCGCCATGCCCAGCACAACCACCAGAATCATCCAGAACATCATGACTTTCCAGTCACCAAGCATCCCCCCAAACACACTCGCCACCGCATCTGGTTGCATGCCCATATATTTCCCTGTCAACGACAGATAAAAATAGTGCAACATCCATCCTGCCACTGTGGTGTAAAACATCATCAAAAGCATGTTTCCGGCAAATGCCAAAAATCCATGAAGATGCCATTTTGCCCCCTTCCTTTCAAGCACTTGAAAGGACTTCATGACGCTTTGTTGACTGGCACGACCAACCGCGAACTCCATGGTCATAACTGGTACACCAAAAACAATCAAAAACAGGATGTAAAACATAACAAAAGCGCCGCCTCCGTACTGTCCGGTGATGTAAGGAAAACGCCACACATTTCCGATCCCGATGGCACATCCTGCCGACAATAAAATAAACCCAAGTCTCGACCCCAATTTTTCTCGTTCCATAGTCCGTCTCCTTTTCTATCGTATTTTTCCACATTCCGTGTCATCCGCTGGAAGCCGACGGAAGAACGAAATAACAAATGGTACAATAATAATAAACGTAATCACATCCGCTACTGTCTGCGCAATCTGCACGCCAAACAGTCCAAACATTTTGGCGAGTATAATGATAAAAGGAATAAAGCAAAGACCACTTCTCAACGCAGACAAAAAGGACGCGCGGCCATTGGCTCCCACACTTTGAAACATCATATTACCACACACAGTCAGTGGAATAAAAAACAACGACACCAGCTGGGCCTGCAATGCAAATGTTCCGATGCGAATTACGTCCGGGTCATCCCGGAACACGCCCACCAGGTTGGACGATACTATCATACCGACAATCGCAAGCACCCCCAAAGCCACTTCCCCGGCAAATACAGTAAACAAAAAACTCTTTCGCACACGAGAATATTTTTTGGCGCCATAATTAAATGCACACACTGGTTGGAACCCTTGTCCCATACCAAGTCCCACCGCAAAAACAAAGAAGCAAATTCGATTTACAATGGACATGGCCGCCACCGCTGCATCCCCATACATTCCTGCATAACCGTTAAGCACCATGGTGGACACACTGCTGAGTCCCTGTCTCAACAGGCTCGGAAAACCAGTCTTGATAATATCCATAACATCTTCCAACTTTTTCGACACCCGTCGGAAAGAAATCTTCGTCTGTGTCTTACCTGCCAAAAACATATATAACAGCAAACAGAAACTGACGCACTGGGA
>JAZNJZ010000074.1:0-29200 GCA_045578325.1 Eubacterium sp. | reverse complement strand
CTTTTCCCTCATTCACATCAAACCATACTCTTTCAAAAGTTCAGTCTGATACTCCATATCCTGTATCGAGCGCTGCCAATCCTCGATTCGATCATCTTCCTGAAGTCTTCGGTATAATTCGTTAACTCCCAAGCGACCTTCCTCTCGCCCTTCGATGCGTCCTTCCTGGCGTCCCTCCGCTCGAAGGTCCTCCTCATATTTCTCCTGATCGAATTCAAATATGCTCATCGCCTTCACCTCTGCTCGATTCTTTTTCAAGAAGGCTACCAAAATCCCTTCTTTAATACATTCCTCCACTGCCCGGTCAATGGCTTCTGACAAGCTCATGGTCTTATTATAACATCGTACTTTTTCCACAAACTGCATGTACCCCATCAACGTTGGACAATTCTTCTTTAACTCCTCGTTGTAACCTGCTGTTATGTTGAGCTGAACCACTACGAGTTCCAAACTTAGTTCCTCCGGCTTATGTGCATACAAATCGGATAAATACATGCTCTTTCTCTCCGGTTGCTTCGCCTCTCCATTGTAAAACACGATAAACTTTGGAGCGGGAATCTCCACCGGATTTCTCTTATGAACTTGATCCTTGGACACCATCGCCTCGTACAAGCGCGCTACGTAAAATAAATCTCTCAATGGCATGTTGGGATTTACCGTAGACTGGTGCTCATATAGATTCAGTTGCATATCCAACACACAAGACACATCATTTTTCATATTCAGATAAATGGCATTCTCCAGCGTGTTTACCACAAGTTCATCCGGATTCTGGTAAGCCGTACCATTCACCGCGTTAAACAGTGACAGCAATTCTTTCTTTTCCCGAAACAACATTCGAAATACTGTATCTTTATAATTTCGTATCCCCTTTGTACCTGCATCCACATCTTGGCTTATTTCTAACTTCTCCACCACCTGTGTCATACATATTCCCTCCTTTTGTGTGCAAGAAATACGCTGACATCTTGATACCCTGACACAACGACTCTTGCTTTATTACTTCATAAATTGGATCTAAGCAAGAGTTTAACATCGATCAGAAAACCTTATTAGAAGAATGCGCAAGTGCATGGCGCATGAATCTCAGAAACCTTTTGCTTGCTTGTAGTGTAACATTATTTACTGGCAAATACAATTGACGTTGTGCACAAAATCCTTAGTATATTTTTATATAGTATTACATAAACATTCATTCGCAATAATACTTATACTCCTTCAACCTCTGTGGCTCTCCGTGTCCTGGATATACCATCCTCTCTCCATCTAACGACTTAAGATAGGGAATGGTCTTTTCCGCAAAATCCTTCTTACTTCCCCCAGGCAGACGAGTAATGGTATCATGTCCCGTAACCAATGTATCACCTGAAAAAAGAATCTCTTCATCGAACAAAATACATATACTTCCCTTGGAATGCCCCGGAGTTTCTTTTAAATATATCCGATGTCCTTCCCAATTTATCTCGTATTCCCCCACAAAAGTCTGGTCTACTTCACAAGAATAGGGTTCTAAATTCATATTGCGGACATACTCTTGTGTTGCCTCATCCTTTCCCACAAACAAAATTTCATAAAAAGCGGAAAGATTTTTGCTCGGGTTTTTGCAAGCTCTCGCTGCTTCTTCCTGACAAATGACATTGACATTCGAAAATGAATCACGAAGCCAATTCACACCAGAAATATGGTCGTAATGTTCATGGGTAAGCAGAACAAGAATGTCTTCTACCCTTTGCTCTCTCAGCTGTTTTTCTAGCTCGGAAGACACACATGGGTCCACGATAAAACCCTTCTTATTTTCCACTAAAACATACATTTTCGCATCGATGGGCGCAAAGCAATACGAAGAAAACTTCACATTCATTCTGTAGTAATAACCTCCGCAATGTATTGTTCCAAAGTTCCAATGGTTTCAAATGGATTGTATCCTTTTTCGTATGCATCCGGTGAAACCAAATATACTTCTTTGCCGTATTCGTCGTAGATTTGGTCCTCAATACTAGAAATCATAGTTACAAAAGAAAAGGAATTCACTCCCTTGTCTTTTCCAAACAATTCTACATCCGTTCCGTATTCTAATACCTCGTCTTCCTCGGCATCTTCATTCATCTCCGCAATGGCCTTTTGTACAATCTGTCTGATTTTTTCTTCCATATCTTTTCCTTCCTTTCTCCTGTCATAATAAATTTTTGTTTTTGCATAGGTTGTATATACCCTCTGCCACCCTGCGATTTACGGTGCCATTACAATGAGCATAAATGTCCCAAGAAACCTCACTCCATACATCATTGAATTCTTCGAAACTCTCTAGGGTATCATAAACGGTATATCCATGTCTTTCATATAATTCTCTATGAAACACCTCTAAAATAACGATGTCCCCAGCCTTATACTCTGGTGCACGCAACCTCCATGGTTGCATATAGCGTAGCGCACTATAGTTCTGTACATCGTATTGGTCCTTCACCAGTTCCTGCAAATAGCTTTCGATGGTATCCTCATCCTTCACGAAAGCACCATAATACTGGCATCCTCCCACAAAATATATCTTCTTTTCGTGACCTGTGTTTCCAATGGTTCTTCGAATTCCATTTTCAATATTAAAATGGGCGTGATTACTATCTTGCGGCAATGCATAGCCCTTTTCAAAATCATATCGCACTTTCAACCATGGACAACTTATACCAAAAATCTGCTCCAAAGGAGCCTCAATCCCATTCTTAGCGAGATCTTCATATGCAATTCGCTCCACGCCACTCCACTGCAATGCACTTTCGAGAATAACAACATGAACCCCTTTTTCCACCAGTTCCGGTAGCACATTATTGATAATATCCAAGTCCTGATTGGAAATGGCACCTTCAATGGCACCAACCCACGATGTGACACCACGATTTAAAAAATTCAGATGATAAATCTTTTTCTCCTTGTCGGATATCGTCCACGCAATGGTATCAAAACCACCAGTAATAATAATATCATAGTCTTTTCTGGCTTCTTTTAATTGATACTCATATTGGTTCTGACAAAACGCAATGTCATCCATACCATACAAGTCATACCGGATCCCGCACTCTTTTATTTCCTGCGTAATTCTCTTGGTCAAGGAATTCCGATCAACAATCGCAATACTCCGGTATGTATTTCCCAGGAACTTGCACAAATGATCAAGCTCTTCCACATAGCGATTGGGACGAAAAATTGTAGCCGCCAATTGATCTTCTGTTATGATTTGATAGCAATGGTTTTCACCCTTTATTCTGCATTGACGTAAAAAATTATTATCAATGTAAAGTGTATCATCCACTCGATCCGTCTCATAGTGCAAAGCACACCCTACATCAATCTGTGTAATCTGATACTTTTCAAATGCCTTTTTTAATTTTTTTGCTGCTTCATAATTTTCCACATAGGCTATCTTCTTGATATCAATTTCCAATAAATAACGAATGAAATTGGTAAGTGCCATTCGCCCATCCCAAAAGAGACGTTCATAAAAATCCTGTGTTAATACAAAATCATACACCACTTCCCCGTTTTTCATCACAGGCACACGATGAACGGAAGGATTTTTCGCTCGCTCTGTTATGTCGGACAGATTATCTTCGGTTACATATTGAAAATGGTAATTCACAAGAGGAGTATGATTCCACACATGTTTTAAGAAATCCCCCTTTGTTATCATTCCATTTATCTTGCCGTCTCTCTCCACATATACCACTTCACCAACGGGACTATTTTCGAAAAAATCGGCTAACAAAACGACATTAAGCTCTTCTTCCTTCAAGCAGAACATTTCTCGTCTCTTTCTCTTGATAAGCCTTATCATGCTGAATCGCTCCTCAACTTCTTTTCTTCTTAAATCGAGCTGACTGAAATGGTGTTTCCGAATATTTTATCTTCATCGGACGCTTAAACTTTTCCAATCGCTCCTTGGAAACTTCTTTAATGTTCTTTGTCAATGCTGCAGTATCTACCCCTGCTTCCGGATAGATTTTTGCCATGACAACTTGTCCTAAAATCGGATTTGGAATGCCCTGAACGGCTACATCCTGCACACCTTCAATCTCCATAAGTACACTTTCTACTTCCGCTGGATACACTTTCTCGCCACCAACGTTGATAAGCTCACTATCTCTTCCCAAAATCAAGAAATAGTCACCGTCTACTTCCACTTTATCTCCCGTGTTATACCAGCCTTCTTCATCAAACGGTGCATCTGCATTGAGATATCCCAGCATCGCCATATCCGACTTGATATACAATATCCCATCCACCACCTTGGTCTGATGATGTTCGTCTCCTCCCACTTTTACCCAAAGAGAATCCGAAGAACGAGACTTTGTTCGCATAACACCTAACTCCGTTAAACCATAGGTCTGTTTCAACTGTACATCCGGAAAAATCGTATGCAACCGCGCCAAAGTAGACTCTGGCATCGGCTCCGTTCCATAAGAAATGATTTTCAAACTTTGTAAATCGTACTTTTCATAATATCTTCCCATCAGCAACATATGAATAAACGTCGGAGAAGTAGGCAATAATTCCAAACGATATTTTTCTATTACGCGACATACTTCATCTGGCGTCTGCTCTGACAATGTCACCATAAAACCACCATTGGAAATGGAATGCATAACCGTATTAAATCCACCCATATGATCAAACAAAAGAAAGGCCATGGAACGCAACGTCTTCCCACGCTTTTCAAATCGATGGATATACGGCATCAAATCATGCACTGCTGCCTTTGGCACCCCAGTTGTTCCTGAAGAAAAGAAAACAATCCCTGGCAATTTTTTCTCCCTTAACTCCAGAAGAATGGGATGGGAAACCGTATGGGATAACGTCTGTAGTTTCTCATCATCCATATCCACAAAATATTCACTTTGGGAAGTCTGAAGATAGAATTCCACATCCTTTATTTCTTTTGCAATGGGAACATAGATACAACGATAATTCATGAGCGCCATCATTAAACCGATGCTCTTCACCGTAAATTTCCCTCGTACCGCAAATACAGAACCTTCTGGAATCGCCTTCAGTTCTTCCATATATTTTTCATAATAAAAAATCAAATCTTTGTACAAGTATTCCTTATCATCGGTCACAATCGCAATCTGATTCTGACTCTCCTTCATCACATCGATAATTTTGTCCAATAACATTACATAATCTCCCTTTCTAATTTCCAATCCTCTGGAGAATTGATGATGCCTTCTTGAAAATAATCATCCGTTTCAATAATCGGATAAATATCATCCACACACAACTCTGTGCTCATAATACCACAAGATAATCCTACACCAAAACCACTCATCAAAGCATGGAATGTGCCCCCTGTTTTCTCTCCAAAATAGTCGCACAAGGTTAATGGCACCGAAGCAGAGGAAGTATTTCCATACCGATCTATGGAATTTGGCATCTTCTCCTCTGGCATTTTTAATCGCTTTGACAACTGTTGCAAAATATATTGATTGGCTTGATGCATAATATAATAATCAAAGTCTGAAATCTCTTTTTTCTGCCATTCCAGATAGCTGCGAATGGCCTGTGGCACCTCACGAATCGTATATTCAAACACCCCAAATCCGTCCATGAACAGATTGTATAATGTTCTTTCATTCCCATCTTCAAACACCATAGGATTTTCTGGTGCCTTAAGATTTCTCATGCCCCCAGCTGGCACAATTACAGTCTGATACTTTTCCCCTTCGCTGGTTAATTCGGCAGTGATACTCGCCCCCTGACGCCTTTCAAACAGAATGGCACTTCCCGCATCTCCCGTCAGAAGAACCATTGACTCGTCCTTTGGATTGGTCATCTTTGAATTGGTGTCTCCCACAATCACAAGTGCCTTTTGTATATTGGAACTGCTCATGAGTCCGCCCACCACCTGGGTTGCATACACAAAAGCGGAACAGCCTAGATTGATATCAAAACAAACGCAGCCCTGTGGAATTCCCAAACGCTTTTGCAACACAAAAGCTGTGGCCGGTCTTCGATAATCCGGACCATGGGACGCAAATATCAATGCACCAATCTCGCTGGCATCTATGTTTTTTCTTTTTAACACTTCTACTGCTGCTACATATCCCAGATCCGAAGCCGTCTGGTATTCCGTAACAATATGTCGCTCCTTCACTCCCGTTGTGCGAATGAATTTGCGAATGTGTTTTTCTCCGAACTGCTCAATAAAATCTTCTGTATTTACTTTCTTCTTCGGAACAGCTGTCGCCATACCTGTAATTGCAACATCTACACACTCAAAATATGCCACTTACTCTTCCTCCTAAAGCATCTCTGCGATTCCTCACGTACTCAAATAGCCCCCGGAAATGTCCATGTTTGTTCCAGTAATTACCTTGGATTCCTCCCCCAATAAAAACAGAATGGCGGAGGCGACATCCCTAGGCTCACTGACTCCTTGATACTGTCTTTTTACTGTTTGAAAAATATCCTCCGAATCCCCTACATTTTCCATCACTTCTTCATACATCTTGGTGCGCACAAATGCTGGTTTGACAGAATTAACACGGATTTCTTTTGTTGCTAACTCTTTTGCCAAACAGCGAACAGCCGCATCCATCGCCGCCTTAGAGGCACTGTATATGGTTTTTGCCGGGCTTCCCGCATCGGATGCGATAGACGACACCGAAACAATACTTAATCCCGGATGAAAACGCTTCTTACCTGTAATACAGCGTACCAATTCCAAATAAGAGAAAAAATTAATATCCATTACATTTTTTACATAATCCGGCTTTAAAAATTTCAACGGACGTGCACTTTCCACTCCGGCACAATGAACGAAACCATCCACTGCCCCATTTTCATCGGTGACTTTTCCCACCAAGTCATCAATTCCACTGAGTTGTGACAAATCCCACGCAAAATAGCAATGTCCTTGTCCACCCAACTGAGATAGAACCTCTTGCAATCGTTGCTCATCCCGAGCAATAAGTGTTACCTTGGCTCCTGCCTCGGCACACATAAAAGCAACTTCCTTTCCAATTCCCGAAGAAGCACCTGTTACAAGAATATGTTTTCCTTGTACACTATTTTTCATAGTCGTTCTCCTTTCGGTACACATAATCATACAAATCATAAGATGGGTTGCCATTTTTCTGAAGTGCCTGTTTATTACTTAGCGAAATCCATCCGTAAAAATAGGTCACTTGATACTTCTCAATTGCATACAGCAAAGCCTTTTTTTGTATACTATACAATACGTCAGCTGTAGAATAATTTAGGGAAATGTTGGAATAAAACTTCTTTCCCTCGATACGATATATAAAAATCGTACATATTTTATCGTCTTCTCGTTCCAGCCATACGAATCCTTCTTTGATCAACGTTTCTAACTCATCATCCAACAAAAGATGATCGCTACATGGATCAAAAGTATCATAAAGCAACCTCTGAATCTCCTGCAAATCGTCTTTCTGAGCAATTATACCTAATTCTGCATCAAAGAAACGATCCAGTTTCATCGCACCAAAACGTTCCTTTTCTGCTTCTACATTCCCTAACGGATATCCAAATCTTCCATATACGGAATGCAACGAATACCCGGTACGCTTTTTCCAAACATCTGCAATGTCACTTTCCTTGGAAATCACATCCACCACAGCCCCATCTGGCATAGTCTGAAGACCTTTTCGTAATTCTTCCTCATGACACGAATAAAAGAACACACGAACAACACTGTCATCCTGTGTCCAAAATATAATGGTGAATTCCGTCAGCCAAGTATGAAATTCTTTTTCAGCAAGACCTGGCTGATTATAATAATTGGTAATCACTGCCACGCCCTTTTGCTGAATTAAGCGAATGCGCTGTTGTATCTCAGCAATTGTCATTACACACATTTTGTCTGCTCCACTTCTTGGTTATTCCATCGCCTTTAAAATATCCTGAACAGTTTTATAATTCATCACATCCGAGCGATTAATCTTCTTTCCGAACTCATCTTCCATCAAAACAATCAAAGATAGTCGCGACATGGAATCCCATTCCTCCAAGTCTTCCAAAACAGCGTCTTCTTGCAACTCACCGTCGGACAATTCTAGCATTTCTTCCAATAACTTGATTTTTTCTGCATTTGTCATAGCTGGTCTCCTATTGATATTCTCTCTCCAACCTTTTCCTATCAATCTTACCATTATCTGTATATGGAAACTCTTCTATCGCATAATATATCGTCGGAACCATATACTTTGGTAGTATCGATAAAAGGTACTTCTTCAAATCTCCTTCATCGATGTCACCTCTGTAAAATAGAACAATCTGCTTGCACTCTTGATGATAAGTGGCACACACATCACATACTTCTCTTTTCCCCAGCGCCGCAGACTCAATCTCTCCTAACTCAATTCGGTACCCCATATGCTTAATCTGAAAATCTTTGCGACCAATGAACATGATCTCACCATACTCATTATAGCACACTAGGTCACCAGTTCGGTAAATTCTTTCCGGATAATGTTTGTTTAATGGATTTTGACAGAAAGCCTGTGCCGTCTTATCAAAATCATTCCAATATCCCACAGCCAAAGAACTTCCTCTGACACAAAGTTCACCAATATGCCCCGGTTCGATTACAAGCTCGTCGCCATCCAATATTAACACATCCGAATTACGACATGGACTACCAATCGGTAACGGATCTTCATCAGCAAACTTTCGTTCAACAATATAATAGGTACAATCCACCGTAATTTCTGTTGGGCCATACAAATTGGCAAAACGTGCATTCGGCAAATACTTACGCCAGTAGTTTAGATGCTTGTTTGGCATCACTTCTCCAGCAAATAACACTTGAGTAAGACAAGCACAGTCTACTCGGCTCAATATATCTGCATTTGCCACAGATATTAATACCGACGGCACCCAAAATACCATATTAATGGCTTTTTCCGCCACATATTGCATCAATCTTGCTGGGAATGCAAAGTAAGTTTCAGGTATAATTGCCAACGTCGCACCTGTCGCCATCATCAAATATATATCCAAAGTAGAATTGTCAAAATAAAATGGTGCTTGATTGCCAAGAATCCTATCTTCAGTAACTGAAAAACACTCCTTTGCCCAATCAATGTAATCAATGATGCTTCGATTCGTAATGGAAACACCTTTTGGAACTCCCGTAGAGCCAGAAGTAAACAGTGTATAGGCCACATCTGCATCGATTATTTCATCCACTAGATTTGTACTTTTTTCATAGCACTGACACGCTTCTATATCATCTATGTTAATTAGAATAAAACGTATGTGCCAACCATACTTTTCTAATATTTCTTTTGTCTTTGTATTCACTATAATGGCCATTGGTTCTAGTGCATCCACAACACTGCGCACCTTTTCCTCTGGAAAACGAATATCTGTTGGCGTATAAAAGTTTCCACTGTAGAGAATCCCGATAAATGCTATGACATTTTCCACTGATTTTGGAAGGAACGTCAAAATCGGATTCCCCCGTCCTGTTACTTGTTCTTTTATAGCACATGCCAAATCAATCCCTCTTTTTCGCAATTCGCCGAAGGATATCTCTCTTTCTGCATCAAAGATAGCCACCTTATCTGGCAAACGTTCCGTCGTTTGTTCCAGATAACACAAAACCGAATTCTTCATTGATGTCATTCCTTTCTTAATAAACGAGTATACCTAACTTCTAGCCATCATACTGCTTACTTTTTGTAAACAACATCATATAAGCCATCAAACTCAGATCCCCACAAACGATTAAAACGTACCGCTTTTTTATTATCTATATCTACCCACGAATATCCATAGGTGATATCGCCTTTAGCTTTTGTTTCCTCATTAGCACGCAAATTCAAACTATAGGCTGCTTCTACACCAGTTCCATTCCAAATCTGGTAACCATATTGTTTACATCCTTCTTGCTTAATGATATAAAAGCCCTTAATTTCTTTGCCTTCTTTATAGACAAATACCCACTTTTTATCTATAAATGTACACAATTCCTCATAGGTACACAAATGAGCTGTAACAGGATCAAAAATGTCTTCCAACTTATTTAAAATAAACTCGGCATCCTCCCTTTTCGCAAAAAAGGTATTTTCCTTTTTGTAATATCCCATTTCAACAATATTGTTGATTAATTCACCAACTTTTCTCTTTGTTTCCTCAGAAGCAAAATAACCAGTCATGCGTCCATATGTTGCATACACGTGAAAACCACTCCGAAGTATAACATCACGGCACTCTTCCTTCTCTCGTGAAATAATGTCTAATATATTACCATCCGGAACTATTCTCAATAATCGCTCAAGCACTTCTTCACTAGCACAATAAAAGAATGTTCTCGGAATGTCATTCTCCTCACCCCAAAAAACAATTCCCTTTTCCTCGCAAACATAATAGATTTTTGTATCCATCGTCTCAAGATTATTAAAATAATTCGAATACATTTTCTTATTGCTCTTCTTTAAATCGGACATCATTATTTTCAACTCGTCAAGTGTACATTCTTTCATATTTTTCTCCTACACATCTGTAATCTTTAATTCACAAAACTGCAAGTTACCTAACCGTGTGACGCATGTAGCCCATGTCAATCCAGAGCCAAAACCAGCTAAGCAACACCGATAATTATTATCTAACAATATTTCACCTAAGTTGTAGGTAATATTAATCGGAACTGTACTCCCACTGGAATTTCCAAAATTTTCCACGATATTCATTGGAACCTTTTTATGACCAATTTGTAGTTTGTCTGCCAGCTTTTGTAACATAAACTTGTTCGGTTGATGAAAAAGATACCAGTCAATTTCCTCTTTGGTCAAATCAGCATAATTCAGTATCTCGTCAATCATTGGTGGAACCTCTTTTTGCACAAAATTGAAAACTTTTGAACCATCCATCCACACTTGATTGTAAGTACGCATCGTTCCATCCCCTATATCAACAAATTTGGCCGTTTCCTCACTGCGAGGCATCTTATATCCACCTGCTGGAATCATTAACGTTTCTCTTTCTCTACCATTCATTTTTATATCAAAATAAATGGTATCTTCACGAGATTCTGTATTTTCTACCACCGTAATGCTCGCCGCGTCCCCTCCAAATTGAGCATTCGTCTCCTTCCATGATGGATCTTTTCTGCATAGGACATCACCAGTAAACACCAAGGCTTTTCTATCAATATGCTCTAGCATCATACATGCTTGATATAATCCCAGCACATGACCAGCACATCCCTGTGGAATATCGATGCACACCACATCTTCATCTAACTCAAATTCTCCCTGAATTATGTTTCCGATATGCGGTAAGTAATAATCCGGCGTCAATCCCACTACGATAATTGCCCCAATCTCTTCTTTTTTGATATACTCCTTCTCTAGCAAATAGCGCATTCCATAAATACAAAAATCACTTGTTACCGAGTCAGCTTTTGCTGCACGCCGTTTACCAAAACCCATTATTTTCTTCAAACGTCTTGTCTGCAATGTAGCAAATTCCTTTGTCTCCTCATCATATAGATATTCATTTTCAGGTAACAACCCCAGTACACCCGTAATCTTTTTATTATGAAATGTTGTCAGCATGTTACTCCTCCATTTCTCTCTACCACAGAAATTATATCTTCAACAGTTCCAAAGTTTTCCGGAACAATATCCAATGCATCAATGGATATGTTGTACATAGCATCCAGTTCAGATACCAACGTAACTACGTCAAACGAATCTAGATATCCATCTACGATAAAATCATTGCTTTTTTTAAAATCAAATTCCGGTCTTATTTGTTGTAACAAATCATATATTTTTTCCATTTCTCATTCCTCCATTATTGTTGTATATCTCCCTAAAGGGATATAACATTTCCATATTGATATTCCTTTTCGAGCACACTTACATCCTCGTAGTGTTCTTGTGAAAAACTAAATATATCATCGTTTATTATTTTTTCTATCTCCGCATATGCGCCACGTTCCTCGATACAAGACACAATTCCGTTTCCCAACTTTACCTTTTTTATAAAGCCGTTTGCCATCAGATTGTCATCCAATTCACTTGGAACCACTGGAATCACACCTTTATAGCGCACAAACAATTCATAATCAACTGCCTTAACTTCACCGTTTTCATCAATTATCTTACCACTGAAAACTTTGTTATAACGATATGGCACATGAAGTCTTTCCTCTACATAGTGCATATATGTAAAACAATTTGGAAATGGCATTCCTAAAAACAGAAAGTAAACATTAGGGGTTTTATGCAATTTATCAAAAATACTGTCATCTCCGATTGAAAATCTCTCCGGTGCAATGGCTAAGTCCTTATTTTCACCAATTACACAAACGGAAAGAAGCGGATCCATAGAGCGTACTGCATCCTCTCTTTTTCTTGCATATTCATTCAACATCCCCATTTTACTTCCAGATGTCTTCACATCATAATCCTGCTCATTGCAAAAACTAAACGTAAAGGTTGGAAACACTAATGTTTTGATACCCAATTCCTCTATGGCACTATACATGGCATCCATCAATTCTTTTCTTTTCAATTCTCGATTGGGTACACCAAAATTCATTGATGTATGGACAAATAGTACCTCACACTTTGTGTCCACAACCTTCTTCAAGGCATTCACAAATTCCCCATATGTAACCCATTCATTTTCCTCGCACTTAAAAAGTTTTAGATTCCTATCAATCATAACCTATCCTCTCTACTCTACCATCATCTCAAACAAATCACCAATTGTTTGCAAACACTCAATTTCAGAAGCGTGCGGATACTTGTTAAATTCACTATCCATAATAGCAATAAATGACAACACTGCTACAGAATCCCATGTCTCAATATCCTCGAGCACCATATCTTCGCTCACTTCTTCCACTTCTAACTCTAAAATATCTGCAATTAATTCTTTCTTATCCTCAATTGACATCTTTTTTCCTCCTTTATTCATAATTAAATTTTTCTTAGTTGTACCCCCAAGCTGCTGACATTTCAACCACAGTTCCTGTCATATACTTTGCCTTATCTGACAAAAGAAAATCTGTCAGATATGCAACTTGTATTGGTTCAATGTAACCTAATTTTTGAAGTTGCACTCCGTTTTCCCCATACACGCCACCAGATTTCTTTCGTTCAGCAATCATCGGAGTGTCGGTGAGCGCTGGACTAATGCAATTTACACGAATTTTTCTTGTCAACAGCTCCTTTGCGGCCACTTTCACAATGGTTTCCAACGCCGCCTTGGATGCAGCATACACAGCAGATCCTGGGTTCAGAACCGTTGTTACAATGGATGAAATCGCCACGATACTAAGTTGCTCCGTACAGTTTTTCTTCTTCGTAGCATATTTCAAAATTTCCAAAAATGAGTTTGCATTTATGTTCATCATCATTTGCGCTCTTTCAGGAT
The DNA here is from genome assembly GCA_045578325.1 of Eubacterium sp. GTDB lineage: Bacteria > Bacillota > Clostridia > Lachnospirales > Lachnospiraceae > Eubacterium_F. The sequence continues at coordinate 15,796 of JAZNJZ010000074.1, read as the reverse complement.
TATTCACCTTAATAGGTATTGCATAATCCACTCCTGCTGTAAAGATTAAACCATCGAATTTGTATTGCAATCTCGAAGAAACCTCAAAAATATCTTTAACATTTTCAATTTGCGCCAAGTCGGTCACTGCATAGTCATTCTCTCCTTTTAGCGAAGAACAAACATCTTGTAATCGCTCCTCATTTCTCCCGACCAAAAAAATGCTTGCACCCAAATCATTAAAATATTTTGCCATGCATTCACCCATGCCAGAAGATGCTCCGATAAGCATTATTTTTTTTCCTGCCCAACATTCTTTCATCTCATCAATCACATTGAACCTCCATTCACCGGAATCGTAGTTCCTGTTATATACTTTGACTTATCAGAAAGCAAAAATTCCACAAGATATGCAATATTTACAGGATCAATTACACCTAAACATTGATATTTTTCCACCTCTTCAGCCTTATACTTAATAACCGATGTTTCTCCATTCATCATCGGAGTATTAACAAGTGCTGGTGCCACTGCATTCACGCGGATATCTCTTGCAATCACCTCTTTTGATAACACTTTTACAAAAGACTCGACACTTGCTTTTGATGCGGCATACGCCACTTGACCTTTTTCACACCCCTGTGTCGCTAAAGATGATATAAAAACCATAGATGCCCCATCATGAGAAATTTTCTTTTTAATAAATATCTTTGAAAGCATAACAGCAGATTCGAAATTCACGCGCATGGTCTCTTCCAACTTCAAACTATCACACACCTTCACTGGCATCGCACTAGCCACTCCTGCTGCACAAACCATTCCATCCAATTTGATATTCTTTTCGCTGCAAAAATCAAAAATCTTTGCAATATCATGCAGATTCATCAAGTCATAGGAAAAGATACTCATTTTTCCTTCTGAATTCAATTTTATCTCTTCTAACTTTTCTAGATTCCTCGCAACCATAATCACATGGTAGCCCTTCTCTGCCAGATAGACTGCTATCGCCTTTCCAATTCCTGAAGACGCTCCCGTAACTAAAATACTTTTCACTTTTTCACCTCGAATAACAATAATCTGTCTCTTCCACTGGTAAGATATAATCCTTATCAATATCAAATACAAAGCTACTCCACGCCAACCCAATTCCGTATCCACATGCGAATATCTTAATGTTCTGTTTCGAATTACTTTGAATTATGCTCCTGTTCCAACACAAAGATATCGGTATGGATGCGGATGACGTATTTCCAAACTCTTCATAGGAATATAGAAATTTGTCTTTTGGCAAACCAGCATTACTTACAATTCCATCCATAATAATTTTTTGTGCTTGATGCAATACATAATAATCTGGTTCTATATTTTCCATATATCGACTATTATGCAACTCTTTGATGCTTTCAGCCACCTCATTCAACGAAAACAAAAGGATTGCATTTCCATCCATGATACGGCCACCACTTAACGGCGAATACAAATTATAATACCGTGATCCATCCGTATTTTGATCATATATGGAATTGACACCCTCTTCATATTCAAGTGCGATGGCAGCTCCACCGTCTCCAAAAAGCAATGCATTTGGTTCATATTCCATGTTTTCTGCGTAATGTTGACAATCTCCCAACAGCAAAAAGCCTTTTCCTTTTGTTGTCTGTAACATACTGGCAACGATGTTCATCCCTGTTGTAAATCCAGAACATCCCAAATTGACATCAAAGGCAATACAGCTCTCTCCAATCCCTAAATTCTTTTGGATTAGCATTGCTGTTGATGGAGCATTTAAATCTGGTGATTGTGTAACAAAAACCAAAACACTTATCTCATCTCGATTCCATTGCAATTTTTCCATCAAGCGTTCTGCCGAAACAGAAACCAAATCCGATGTGCGTTGTTCACCTCGAGTCACATGACGATGTTTGATCCCCGTCAACTTGATCTGCCTCTTGACTCGTTTCTCCTCCACCATATCAGCATATTTTTCATTATCCAAATAAGCTTTAGGCACAGCAGTTGCAATTCCCCTAGCACTTACATTGTTACAATAACCTGTCATGTGAACCACTTCTCCTAACTCAAATAATCACATATATCTTTCACCGTCTGCAACGTTGCCAGTACATCCGATGTCAGATTCTTTCCTAGTGTATTCTTTGCGTAAACAATTAAGGAAAGTGCACTTAACGAATCCCATTCTTCAATATCATCAAGCTGCATCCCCTCATTCAATGCACCTTCATCCAAGTCCATCATATCTTCCAATAAACTAATTTTTTCTTCAATGCTCATTTTCATTATCTCCTTATCTTTTTCTACCTTTATCGAAAAGCAAATCACTGCCTCAACTTGGTCTATCTTGATCCCCATCACCCCGATATAAATGAAATTTTTCGTGATGACTTGCAGAAAAATACAAATCAATATTTTTCTGTTCAAATGGTTGAAAATAATTCGGCAAAATGTTTCTATCATCATTTCTCAGCACAAATCCTGCCTTTTCCATAATCGAATCACTTATGCCATATTCATAAAAATCAACGAATTCATAACTATTTTCCCTCATAATACCATCAAGTTCGTTCCCTATGCCAATCAAGTCCTCATCATAGCCAATAAAATCAACAATTCGTAGCACCTTAGCATTGTTATATTCAACTTCTCTTGCAATAATTGCCGTACGACACAATTCCCCCAATCGAATTGCATATGCCTTATATTCAAAAACTGGATGCTGAAAATATCTCTTTTCTAAATAATGATAATCCTTCACAGGGATATGTGCATCTAGCGTATCTTTAGTTACAATCTTTTTAAATTCTCCAAAATCACAAATTCGTTTCAACTTCATATTGTCTATTTTCACACATTTGGGAATTATTTTCTCGGATACTACAGCCAAGGTATAGTTGTCACAATCATTTAATCTATAATAATGTCTTAATTGATCCGCAAATTGTCCAATAATGTTTGTATACTTAACTGCTTTCTTATTCAATCCAGACGCTCCACAAAAATTGTGAATATTAACACGGTCAAACTCATCGCACAATTTAATTCCCAGTAACAGTTCTTCGCTCTTGATGGTCTTCCACAAGCTTCCTGCAACATCACACACTTCATATGAATTATATGGGATATACGTTTTCACGCCATATACATTTCCCGTATCATCAATAGCAATGATGACATTAACTAAACCATCATCCACATACTGCCATTCAAAAAACTCTCTATCTCTCGCAAGTATGTGCCCCTTTTTCCAATGTTCATCGATAAACCGCATAATTCGCGGGATATCTTCATATACAGCCCGCCGAATCTGTATCATTGGCAACACCTCATACATATATAGATAAATCAAACCATGTCTCATCACAAAACACGGCTTTTCAAACTCCGTATAAATGTGCCTCCTTGCAACTCTTTTTCACCCGCATCCTTGCTTTTTATATATCGACCAATTGATACAAAAACTTTATAGTATGCTTGCGATTTATCCTCGCTCAATCACACAACTATGTTCTCTCGTCTCTCGATTATAATTCACTCCTAGAAGAAGTAAATTATCCTTATAATCTCGTAAACTCTCTACATGTCGTCTGTCTCGAATCTGGTCAATGGCACTTTCTGCCGTCTTGTCCCACTTTAATTCCACCAATAATGCCAGCTTGTCTGTATGCTTTCGAAGTGGCACAAATGTCATGTCTGCGTAGCCTTTTCCCGACGGTAGTTCTCGCACCAGCGTGTAATAATCTCTAGCTGCATATAAAGCTAACGATATGGTATAATCCAAAGCATTTTCATCATTGTACTGCAAGTAAGAATTTTCTAGATGTGCTTCTTCGATCCCCTTTGCCACCGTCTCTGCATCTTCATTCCAGATAGCTTCCTGAAGTGCCTTGGATGCCTTTACCGTCCGCACCACATAACGAACACATTCTCTCGTCCACTCTCGACCTTCATCATGCATCTTCTGACATATCCGACTCACCAAAATGGGTATCCCGCAGTATAACGTCGAATCTCTTCCGCCTCAAAATCCATCGTCGCTTCAAAGGAAACTGCAATATTCCAAGGACTGTTATACTTATGTTCTTCCTCGGGCCGAAGTTTTTGTTTCATGTTTTTCACATCGTAAACTCCCGCCAATATCACACTTTGAAAGGATTCATTCATCCCTTTTTCCCGATTCAAATACTTATCCCGGAGCAGTCCCAAAAACGTAAGAAATATCTGATTGTCCGCGCTCTTATCCACTTCATCCACAATCAGGATAACACCTTTTTCTACACATTGGCACAGCTTCGAAATTCGTTTACTAATATCTTTAATCGGGAAATCTCGATCTATTTATTGCTTCCATTCCTGCAAAAACATCTTCGCTGACGTCTTCTTTTTCTAGTGCATCACATACATCCATAGAAAACCCTTTTGCGAATGCATACAACGACGCAAAATATTCATCCGACGCTTCAAAGCTCAGACTTAGCACGAGATATTTTTCTCTTAAACGGCGATTCAAAAGGTGTAACATCGTCGTCTTTCCGTACTGTCTCACACGATTGACGGTAAAATATTTCCCCTCTTCTATCATGTGTTCGACTTCTTCCAGCCGAGACGACATATCTACCATATAATGTTTCTTCGGTACACATACTCCCGTCACATTAGATTTTTCCACCTTGTATCACCTCCACAAACGCATTTTTCTTATCCTTTATCCCCCTTCGGCGGAAGATCGTTGGTATCCAACCTTGGCAAAGCATATGGATTCTCCGCGCCAAGCTCTGCCACCCGCGCCTCCACAGACAAGCCTAATTTGCAATTTAAACTCTCTATGTATTTTATCACATCTTCGCTATAATTTCCATAGGGATAGTTCATTACCCAGTTATTTCTATCGATGATTCCATCAAAATATTCTAATGCCTTATCCACATCTTTTTTCATCTGCTCCACCGGCAATTTTCCCAACCAATAATGGTCATATCCATGGATTCCAAAGAACATACCACCTTCTTTCATCTCGTGAATCTGGTCCATATTCATGTATAATTTCCGCGCAAATTCATCCTCCGCCACACCCACATATTTTGCAAATAATTGCTTCGCCATGTCGGTGCGAATGTCCTCCGGCAATTCATTTTGTAGCAATCGCTTTACAAAGATAACTTCCCCTGGGTCCCACCGATTTGCAATGGCAAGCCGTTTATAGATAGCCTCGTTTCCACTTAGTTCTACTCCTGTCGAGCGCCACCTATCCATCATCTGAAAGCAATCTTCCACTAACTCTTTCATCCTACCCTGTTCTTCTGCCACTGCCAGGATAAAATGAATCCGATTCACCGTCAAAAGTTTATGCTCCTTCACTGCCATGGCATTTGGAAAAAAGGAACCTTGCACACCATATCGCTTTAATACCGGATACACCACTTCATAGTGATCCATATAACCATCATCAAAGGTAAGCAAAAGTGCGTTATCTGGAATCTCCGAAAAGTCCCCTTTAGCATACGCCGCCAATAAGGACTCCATGGTTATCACTGTATAGTTTTTTGTAATATACTCCATCTGCTGAAGAAACAGCTCATAGTCCAGCCCCCGAATCTCCGGAAACGAACTACGTGCCAAATCTCTTACATAGTGGTACATAACGATTGTTGCTTTTCTCATACTGTCCCCCAAATACTTTCATTATTTGCCAAGAATTTCTGCCAACGTCATAATTTCTGTTCCCGCCACTTTTGCGCCACCTTCTGTTGCGTCTATAAAACGAGTACCAGAACCTTGCTTCTTTGCCTCTTGAATCCGTTCTTCCACCCAAAGTCGGTATTCATTAAAGGGAACAGTAGTCGGTACCAAATCGCCATAAATATCTTCCACCATAAATGAATTTTCGTTTGTGGTATCGCGCTGCTCCGCCGTTCCACTGTGATGACTTTTTCCGCCTGTATTTGCCAAATCAAGTCCTAAAAATACAATTTCACTTGCCCCCATCTGGATGCAAAAATCAATGGCAGTGGTTGTCACCGAACTTCCACTCTGAAACAGTGACTGATTCTTTTCCTTTGCCAGTCTCTCTGCCACATCCAATCCTTCCTGAAAGATCAGATATTTTTCACCTGCATACTGGGAAACCACCTTCTCGTAAGCAGTGGACAATAGGATCATTGGCACATCGCAGTCCATGATTCCTTCAAACTGGAACATACAGCCCGGCTTCGGATCTGTGGTTATGACATAATCAGGTTGAATTTCATCCTTTAAACATTTTTTCAAAGAGGTTCCAACCGTAAGCACAATCTCATCTGCGTTTCTTTCTTTCAGCAAATGTACATTTTTATCCAAGGAAGGTCCACCGGCAATGATATATACTCGCTTCTTTTCAAAAACATCTCGCAACTCTTCCCCATATTTTTTCACCTGCATGGTATTGTAACTGATATTCCGCAGAAGCGCATTCATCCATCTTTCCGAATTATCTTTTCTCAAGTAGATTTTCTTCATTCTCTCCCTAAGTTTCTCATCCTCAATGGAAGCAATGGATGGATAATACAAATTCACTTGCGTCGGTTTCACTCCAGTAACGGGATCCACTTCTTCTTGCTCAGCACGTATTGCTTCCTTTGCAAATTCTGCATATCCTGGGTCATGTACGATATGAATCTCTTTTCCTTCTCGCACCATCCGGTTGTCCGAATATGTCTGTGCCAATTGAATCATCTTTTTATCTTCTTCATATACATAAACTTCCGCCTCGTTTATAAGCGCCAATTCACCCATGGCATAACCAAGCCCTAACCCTGCAAATACGTACTTGCGTACACCATCACGTTTCCACTTTCTTGCCAGGATTTTCCCTTCATTGGTAGGAGATGTATTGGAATGAAGATAAATATTTTTTCCGTCCACCTTTTTCGCCAACGTTACTGTCCCTGCAGGTGTATATTCCAAGACATATCTTTCATCTCCTGTATCTGGTGGTGTCATTTCAACCACCAGCCCGGTAATGATTTCCTGCAATGGTTTTATCAGTAACTCTTCTATGTAATCGACAAATAATACGTAATCCTCATCACTAAATGCCGTCATAATCAACTCAAAATTCCCCAGCAACACATCCTGATATGGCTGTAATTCCGAAAATGTCAACACCCTTTCTAAGCATCCTATCACTACCTGAAAATGTTCCGTCAACAAGGAACGCTCTTGTCGTCGTCCCGCTATGCAGGTACGTTCTGCACAGGTCACAGCTATCAGTAACGCTTTCCGGATTTCCTCTGCTCTTTCATTCATCTTCGCATATCCTCCCTAAATAACCTTCATCACATAAAGAAAAAGAAGAGAGACGATAACCGTCTCTCTTCCTCCAATACAATTATTCAATATTATGTTGTCACGCAACATTTCAAGTAAATCGCAAATTACTGAAGGAGAGAAAGTACTCCCTGATTTGCCTGATTTGCCTGAGCCAGCATAGATGTAGCAGCCTGCTGCAAGATGCTCTCTTTGGAGAATCTTGTCATTTCATCAGCCATATCTACGTCACGGATACGAGACTCAGCAGCCTGCAAGTTCTCAGCAGCATTGTCATCGTTATCGATGGTGTACTCAAGACGGTTCTGTTTAGCACCAAGCTCACTACGAAGATCAGAAATTGCCTGAATATCTGCATCCAAAGCTGTGATAGCTGCACCTGCATCTGCGTTAGAAGCAGCTGTCTTTCCTGCTGTGATACCTGTCTCTGTAACAGTAGCGATATCAATTCCGATTGTCTGTCCTTCGTTAGCACCTACCTGAAGCACTTTACCTGTGAAAGAACCATCCAACAATGTCATACCATTGAACTCTGTCTGTGATGTGATACGAGCGAACTCTTCTGCCAACTGTGTACACTCTTTCTGGATAGCCTGACGGTCAACAGTTGTATTAACGTCGTTGGCACTCTGAACCATAAGCTCTCTAGCTCTCTGAAGAATGTTCTCCTGAGTCTGAAGGGAACCTTCAGCTGTCTGGATCAAAGAGATACCATCCTGAGCATTGTCAGAAGCTCTCTGAAGACCACGAACCTGGCTTCTCATTTTCTCAGAAATGGAAAGTCCAGCTGCATCGTCTGCTGCACGGTTAATTCTGTAACCACTTGCAAGTTTCTCAGTAGATTTCTGGAGTTTTCCTCCTACGATTCCTAACTGTCTGTTAGCGTTCATTGATGTAATATTGTGCTGAATAATCATAAGTCATTCCTCCTTGAATTCTCGTCGGCATCCATGCCAACGTTGTTTTTTTAATTGCTTATAATATCTAAAGAGAGTGCCCTGCTCATCGCGGGCCCTGCAACACTGCTTGACACTCGCTTTAGTTACTATTCCTTTGTCAGTGTTAATGTCTGTTTCTTTCTGACATTATATATATCGGAGTCAACTGAGAAAACTTAACACCTTTTTTAAAATTTTTTGTATTTTTTTCTTTTCAGAGATCCACAAAACGCTTTTGTACGTCAAAGCACCAAATATCGTCGTTTCTTAGCGCTTCCAAGAACTGTTCCGTGCTATTTCCCAGACCAAACCTCTGAGATTTCACAGCATATTTTTCCACTTGGCTAATGGCCTCTTGGATTTCTTGCTTCGATTCTGACACATGCTGTATATTTTTCAAGCGTTGCTTGTCATATCTACCACTCTGACGACTTCCGATATCAATGGCTGGGATTCCGTATACACCACTCTCTCGGATTCCCGCACTAGAATTTCCGACGATAAATCTAGCATGCTTCAAAAGAGTCAAAAAATACTCGAATCGAAGGGAAGGATATACCACAAAGTTCTTTTCCTCCGTTAACTCCATGATTTTGCTAATTATAATCTCTGTTCCCAGGTCATTATTGGGATAAACCACCACATATTTTTTGCCCGATGCTTTCAAAGCTTCTACCACTACATCAATATGTTGGGATAGCTCTGCCACCTCCGTAGTTACCGGATGATACATAAAGATTGCATACTCTTCCTCAAAAGGAATCTCGTAATACTGCTTCACTATGTCAAGGCTCGGCAACTGATCACTGATCATAATGTCAATGTCTGGAGATCCGATAACAAAAATACGCTCCTCGCTTTCGCCCAGCTGCAACAATCGTCGCTTCGCCTCTTCGTTACACACAAAGTGCAAGTGTGCAAATTTTGACACTGCGTGGCGAATGGAGTCGTCGATGGTTCCTGAAATCTCGCCACCTTCAATGTGCGCCACCAAAATATTATTCAAAGCACCTACAATCGCCCCTGCCAACGCATCAATACGGTCCCCATGCACCACAATCATATCCGGCTGCACTTGGCTTACATATCCCGAAAGATTCGTCAGTACATTTCCCAGATTCTGGCTCATATTGTCCGTATACTGTTGCCCAAAGGCCACGTGCACATTCTGGTACTTGTCTTTCAACACTTCCTTGTAGGTACTTCCATACTTCGTAAGTAAATGCATGCCCGAAACATATATGAACACATCATATCGCTCCGAGCCATCCATTTTTTTCATGATTGCTTTTATTTTTCCATAATCCGCCCGTGTTCCTGTGATAAACAAAACACGCTTGGGACTTCTATCCTTCTTTTGCATACGTCACATTCCTTTATTTTGTCCGATCAAAAAAGTAGGACTGCTCCGCTTTGTGAGTATTTGCCATGTTTTGATAATAACTAGATGCTGTCTTGTTATTGACATGAAACTCCCGGATTGTCTTGCGCTGATTCGCAAGGTATATTTTAAAATGCCCACTATTTTGATGCTCCAGTGCCTGAATCTGAATCCCTAACTCCGACACTTCCCCAATCAGCACCTGCATTTGCTGAATCTGGTCCTTATATGCCATACGATTGGCAGTAATCTCTTTCTCGACAAATTTAAATAAAGAATCAAATCCTTCATCCATCTGATTCAACTCGTCAATCTTTTCTCCCTTTTCCTCTAAGATTGCCTCAAAGCGATCCGCATCTAAGTCATCATCCTTCAACAACACTTCCTGTTCTTTTGTCTTTTCCAACAGAAATTGAAGAATTCGTTTTTTTCTCTGTAATGTAGCCACCATCATGTCCACATATACACGATTGTTGTTCCCCATATTATCCATAACCAACACATCCATTCTTTGTACACAATCCCAAATACCGCGTCACTATTTTGTCCTTGTCAATCGCATAACTTCTTTCCACGTATCCCGCATTTCGCGAATGTATTTTAATGCATCTTCCAACACTTCCGCGTCTTTTTTTATATTAGCCTCCACCAATCGACGGTAAATATAATCATATACTCGTTCAAAATCTTCCCACACTGGGTACTTATGATCCAACGTCATACGCAATTCAGTAATGATCGCCTGTGCCTTTTTCAAGTTCACATTGACCTTTTCATAATCATTTTTCTCTAATCCAATTAAAGCAATATTGCAAAACTTGATTGCTCCTTCATAAAGCATCAATGTCAACTCAGCTGGAGAAGCTGTCATAATTGCATTTTTCTGATAAGAATTTGCCGCATTCATTTCCATACTCTACCCTCTCATTCGTATTTAGGTTTGCGGCACTGACGCACCGCAAACCCATATATCGTCTAAGCATCTATTACATCAATATCCACCAAACAAATTGCCCAGTGAACCCTGCTGTGCTTGCAATTTAGCCATTGCACTTTCCATCGCAGTAAACTTCTTATAATAAGAATCTTCCATGTCCGCCAGACGATCTTCCCACTTCTCAATTTCTTCCTCGTAGTCTTTGAGATCATTCTTCATCTTAATGTCATTGTAGAATGTCAAAGCACTACTTACCTTGCTAGCTGACATTTTACTCTGCATCGTATCTTTCAGATTCGCCATGATTCCGGTAAAGACATTTACTACTGCATCTGGATCATTCTCTAATGCTGTTCTCAGCTTGTCTGTCTTGTCTGCATATACCGCATCCTCGGTATCTCCATAAATGTGGTACAATCCACCCTCGGTATAATCCTTAGAAGTCATAATACCAAAGCTAGCCAGAGAATAACTCTTTCCTTCATAGGAAACCGTTGTCATCATAGCATTTCTCATACCGCTTATGATGCCACCTAATGTTGTATCACTACGAAGCAAGGAACCTTTGATCTTATCTTCCCAAAGCTTAACATCATCGTCTGTCATCGCTTCTTTCTCTTCTTTGGTCAACGGTTCGTAACCCTTAGCAGGTGCTGCCTTGTACAGCTCATTCATTTCCTTCATAATGGCATTGTACTCTTTTACAAAGGTCTTGATGGAGTCATATACCGCGTCTACGTCATTGGATACGGAGAATGTAATCTTCTCACCATCTTTTGTCATTCCAACAAGGTCAATACTAAGTCCATTGGCGGATACAACGGATGATGAAGAAGTAAGTTCTGCACCATTCAAGATGATTTTACTATCCGAAGCTGCTACCAGCGCCATTCCCTCTGGAATGGACGTGTTGGAACTATTGTTTGCACCACCATTTACACTAACGGTACCGTCAGCAGCTACACTAATATCAGCAAGTCCAAGTCCACTAAGGGCGGAACTAGAAAGCGCAAAATTACGATCTGTAATGCTTGCATAATCGCTTACCGCTGCAGAGATATCGTTTTTAATCGAATCCTGATCATAGGAAGAGGTTCCCACAAAACCTTCAATGGATTCTGTGTTGGTGTCATTACCGTAATTATAGTATTTCGCCAATGCACGCTCATCCAATGCCATGATATCATCTGTGGTCTTTCCTGCAAATGCGGCAGCTTCCAGCTCTGTTTTCACATCAGCATCGTCGCTGATCTGTTTGTTCACAAAACTTGTAGTATCCTTATCTGCCTTCTTATCCACTGCTGCCTTGAAATCCTGCTCGGCCTGCCACTCTATGTATTCTTCCTTGGACATATCCTGTACGCCAAGTTTTTCTTTCTCTTCATCCGTGTAAGCATCAAACTTATCACCGTAGGTCTTTGCTACGTCTTCTTTTACCGTTCCGTCTTCCGCATAATAACTTGTCTTCAGACTTTCCTCTGCAGCCGTCTTGTAAGAGTCATAGTTGTCTCCATATAATTTAGCTTTCATGTAAGTCGAAGCAGCTTCATTGGCTGCTGCCGTCTTCGTATCGGCTACTGCTTTCGCAATGTCATCCAACGCTTTATTGTATGCCTCAGTTCCAACTCCAGATATCTCCAATGCTTCCATAGCACCATCAACAACAGCTTTATTGGCAGAACTCATACCGCTATAACCAACTGCTTCTCTTAATGCGTTTCGTCCACTTACCTCTGCATCAGAAACTCCATTTGTAGTAATGGAGAATGCATTATCCAAACCACTTTCTTTACTACTGATAAAGAAACGTTTCTGAGTAGTATCATAGTTTGCATTCAATCCTGCACCTTGAAGTTTTGATGTGAAGTCCGCAATGGTCATATCGTCAGTAACTGTAAACTGAACTTCTTTGTCGCCATTTTTCACTGTTATCTCTTTGTTCAAAAGGGAAGGATCGATGCTTGTCAACTTCTCAGAAGTAGACGTAGCACTAATCTTGCCTCCTGTCAAGTACTGGGAAGTCGCGATATTTCTTACTTCCATCGTGTAACTTCCGTTGGCAGACTTAGAATTCGCTGTCACTTTCGCAATGGACTCATCGGACACCGATGTCTTCTTTGTCATATAAGAAGACTGCAACTGCATCTTCGACACTTGCTCGGTATACAACTTATATAATTTTGTATTTAAGTCGGCCCATTTTGTCTGCTTCCACTCAAGCTTCGTCTTGGACTGTTCAACCTTTGTTTTCTTCAAACTCTGTGCTGACATAAGTGCTCCAACGATAGCTTCTGTGTCCATTCCAGACATAAGACCACTCATTCGAATTGCCATATTGATTCCTCCTATCTCTTTTCATCCACAAGGATTCCAGCCATCTCCCACATCTTCTGGAGCATATCGAGAGATTTTTCCGGTGGAATCTCACGAACTACTTCATCTGTGTCTGAATCAATCACTTTAATCGAAACGCGATTGGTCTCTTTGTGATATGAATATTCACAACGTGTATGTGCCATTCTTTGATTCGCTCTACTTACCGCATCACCGATGGACGCTTCACTCGCTACATGCTCTTTCTGCTGGTCGCTTCCTTGCTTTCCAGCTTCCCCCTCTGCCGCTACTTGCGTCTTCGTTGCCACCGTATTGGTCACAGATGTTGACGTCATCACCGCCCCTGACTTAATCAATGGTTTAGGTGGCGCAACATTGGCCGATTCCGCAGAACTATAATTGGGATTTACTTTTGTAATTGGTTCAAATTCCATATCCAACACCTCCATGTGTATTTTGACAAATGTTAGTCTTTCCTAAATTACTTATCGGCATTAAAAAAAGAAAAGTTAACCCTATTCAACGATTTTTCAAGTTAACTTCTCTTCTTTTTTCTCTCTTATAACAATTCGGATAATGCTTCCGGACTAGCCGCCTCGACAGCCTCTTTATTGGCCTCTTGAATCTGAACATAAAGTTCTTTTCGATATATCGGCACCGATTTAGGAGCGTTGATACCAATCTTCACTTGGTCCCCCTTGATTTCGAGGATTGTTACCTCAATATCATCGTTTATAACGATGGACTCATTTACTTTTCTCGCTAATGCTAACATGATCACGCCTCCTTTTTCTTTTTGAGGACATCATACACTTTGTATTTCACTTCATAGTCCTGATTTTCCACGATAATCTGCGCACCTTTCCGTGTGTCTGCATTGATCACAATCGGCGCTTTGAGATTCACTGACATTTCCTTAATATCACTTGGCACCGTCATAGTAAGAAGGATTACCAGATTTTCCTCTGTAATTTCACCAAGTCCTTTCAATAACTCATCCTCTACAACCGGATTATAGTCCTCTTTCACAATGAGTGGATTGATTACCGGAAGTGCAAGAGCTGGATTCTCTACGCTTTGGAACCAAGAAATATTGCTTTCTTGTTTTTTCTCACAATCATATAAGATCGTATATTTCTTGTACTCATCAAATCCCATAAGTCCACGCTCAAGTGTGATAATCTTTTCATCTGCCAGATCAATCTCCCCAAAATATTTTGTCTGTACTAACATAACTCATTTACCTCCATATTCCCATCTTCCTTAGATAAAATCAAGCAAGGATGTACCCAAAATCTTAGATGTCGCCTGCAAGGATGCCTGATACAAAAGATCCGCTTCCGTATAATTTACATAAGCCTCTTCCAAATCCACATCTTCGTTTTCAGACTTTGCTTCTTCGGTATCCATTTCCAATGTTTCCAACTTGTTCTGTGTCATTTTCAAACGATTGTATCTTGCACCGTGATCAGCCACCGCTACATTCAGTGTGTCTTTTGCATCCTGAAATACAGTAATCGCATGACCATACGCGTTGGTAAGCACTGTATTTTGCAATGTGAGCTGTGTCTCAATCTGCTTGTACATTTCTTTCAAATTCGCCATGGTCTCTTCATTTTTCGGATCACAATCATCAATTCGTTTTTGAATCATCTCAAGTCTCTGCTCTGTCACTTCAAGGTCATTGATTACGTTGTATATATCGTCTACCACTCTTCCAATGGAAGTGTCAAATGCATTGCACCCCAATGTGTTTACTGTAAGGGTCTGACTAAAGTTGACTTGATAATTAATCTTCTGTTCCAACACTTTATCATAATTTTTCGTCACTCCAGTGGCATTGTTCTCTGCTACACAGTTAAAATAATGCTCTGGACGAATATCTTTGTCTTTAAATTCTGTCTTTTTATACTGGATGCTCAGATCCGAACCCGCACGAACAGAGTTGTAAATGTTTTCTCCGAACACAATCTCTCCTGTCTCAGGCACGAAATAAACCTCATCTTCCCCTGGGTGATACTGCTCATTGTATGCAATATTCTCCGAAATACTTTTTGTCACCGCGGTAACGGTATGTGTATTGCCATCTACATCATTATAAGTGATTGTAACATCTTCCGCATCACAATTGTTGTAGGACAACATAATACGATGTGTCTGCAAAAACTCCGACGCCTCGTTGGCATAGTCCGCTGCACTTTTGGCATCATCATAGGTTGCTTGTCCATACACATAAGAGTATTTCTGAATATCATTAATCTCAAGGGATTCTGTGATTGTATATGTGGTATCATTTTGCATTCCCTCAAAAAGAAGTGGGATATCCGTACGATACCCTGTAAAGAGATAGCGTCCTGCATAATCCATATTGCCATTCTGCTCGTAGATAAAGCCCGCATACTCTCTCAACTGCTCTGCAATTGTAGCACGATCATCATCGTTGTTGGTGCCGTTTGCTGCGTTTGTTACATATTCAATCATATTATCCAAAATGTTATTGGCATTGTTCATTGGTTCTTCCGTAGCATCCATCCAACTTTCTGCATCGTCGCAGTTGGTCAGATACTGTTCAATCTCAACCAAAGTTGTACGATACTTCAATGCACGAACCGCAATGGTAGGATTGTCCGAAGGCTTCTGAATCTTCTTTTCGCTTGCAAACTGCTCAAAATATTTATTGTATGCCACCTTGTTTTTCTGAATATTCAACATGGCATTGCTTCTCATCATGTTATTTGTGATTCTCATAAACATTCACACCTTTCCGGCTGTTATCAAACTGCTGTCTGATTAATCAATTTATCTAGCACTTCGTTCATAACCGAGAGCACTTTGTACTGGTTAAAGAGCATACTCTGGAATGTGATCAAGTCTTCGCCCTCTTCATCTTCGTCCGCACCCGATATG
>JAZNJZ010000073.1:0-9614 GCA_045578325.1 Eubacterium sp. | reverse complement strand
AGAAAAGAGGATGCAAATCGGTAGGGGACAACGGGTAAAGAATCAATAATATGGCGTGGTGTAAGTAAAAAGGCATTGCAAAGATAGACAGTTTCGACATTTCATGATATACTAATGGAGTTATATAATTCGAAGTCATTTCAATGATATTTATAAAGAAAGGAAGAATACAATGAAAGTAGCAATTGTCATGGGTTCAACCAGCGATTTGCCAAAAGTTGAGCCAGCAGTAGATGTGTTGAAAAAATATGGTGTGGAGGTAAATGTAAGATGTTTGTCTGCCCATAGAGCGCATGTAGGATTGTCTGCATTTATCGATGAGTGCAATGAAAATGGAACCGAGGCAATCATTGCAGCAGCAGGAATGGCAGCAGCGTTGCCAGGTGTAGTTGCTTCTCAGACAGTGATTCCGGTTATTGGTGTTCCAATTTCTGGTTCTAATCTGGAAGGTATGGATGCGTTGTTGTCCATCGTTCAGATGCCACCAGGAATTCCGGTTGCAACTGTGGCAATCAATGGAAGTAAAAATGCAGCTTATCTTGCTCTTCAGATCATGGCAGGAAAGCATGATTCCATTAAGGAGCAGTTGTGGGCGGAGAGAAAAGAGATGGAAACTGCTGCAATGAAAGCCAATGAAGAAGTAATTGCAAAGTTTAACTAAACGTGTGAGGGCATTTTCCGAAGAGAGGATGCCCTTGCCTTTTATGAAGAAGAAAATAATTATGACTTGAAGAGGAGTGAAGAATACAGTGAGAAGAAAAAGGAAAGTAACAGGGCGGATTCTTAGTGTCTTGCTATGTGCAGGACTGACTTTATCTCATGTGCCGGTAACTGTATCGGCAGCCAGCGAAGAGGTTGCGATAGCCAGTAATCAAGTTACACGGGATGAAGATGTGGTGACAGGGGATATTACATATATTGATGGGTATTGGGATGGAGAGACAAGGACGGTTGTTTCGGAAACCAAGAGTGTAAAAGAATCTCAATATACGCAGGTAACATCCAGCACGACAGTAATGTCAAGTGGCTGGTATGTGGTGAGCGGTGAGGTGACAGTAGATAGCCGCATTACGGTAAAGGGAGAGGTGCATCTCATTCTTTTGGATGATTCGTGTTTTATAGCCAGTAAAGGAATTTCTGTTGTCAGGGAAAATACGTTAAGCATATATGCACAGTCCACAGGCTCCCATATGGGTGAGTTGATAGCAGAGGGAAATTATTACGATACAGCCATAGGAGGAGATGCTAATTTCTATTGTGGATCCATAACCATTCAAGGTGGAAAGATAACGGCAGATTCTGGAGATAATGCTGGAATTGGCGGTGGTTGGGAATATAATTACGGATATGAGCAAGAAGATGTCATTAACGGTGGAATAATAACAATAAACGGTGGTATCGTATCAGCAACGGCTTTTAATTGGGGCTCTGGGATTTCTTGTGGATTAGGAGCCAAGGGAAGCAGTATTATCATCAATGGGGGTACGGTGTCTGCCATGTCTCTTTCTTCTGGTGCCGGAATTGGTAGTGGAGGCGAAAATGGAACGATTACCATCAATGGAGGTACGGTGTCTGCCGTGTCTAAGTATTATGGTGCTGGAATTGGTGGAGGAGAAGGTCTATCTGGTGGTAACATTACAATTCTGGGAGGAAACATTACTGCTGTAAAAGGAGAAGACGCGCCCAATGATATTGGTTCAGGTCATGAGAATATAGAAGGCGGTGATGCTATTGTAGAAGGTTCTTTGATGATTAAGGAGGGAAATGTGATTACGGTTAGTGGGGCACACACCCTCCCTATGGATTACACCATTCCAGAAGATGTGACGCTTGTGATCTTGGAAGGGGCTTCTTTGACGGTTCCAGAAGGCGTAACACTTATTAATAAAGGTATTGTTGATTGTCGGGGGCATGTGTATTCCACGGGTTGTGATAAAACGTGCAACTTTTGCGAGGATGTGCGTGAAGAGGGGCTCGAGCATGCTTATGAAAATGGAGTCTGTACAGTGTGTGCCGATGCATGCGACAATGAATTGAACTATACAGTGGATGGAAATGTCATTGCAGCGCATTGCACAGGTGGCGATGCGCATGGGTCCATAAGTCTTCAAGCGCCAGAAACGCTTGTCTATGGAACGGTTGGAGCGTGCACAGTAGAAGGTGAGATTATTGGTGTGGACATTCCATCTATCGTCTATGCGACAGAAGATGGTGAAATTCTTTCCCAAGCACCTATGGACAGAGGAACTTATACCGCATCCATTACCATGGGTACGGGGGAAGAGGCAGTAACCGCGAAAGTTACTTATACCATTGATAAAGGAATACCTGCTGCGGAATTGTTCGAGTTTAATCCGCCGACGGATTTGACTTATGACGGCCAGGGAAAATCCTTTTCTGTAACAACCAAGGACGGCGTAACAGGCATGGGAGAGATTACCACTGCTTGCTACAAAGTGGAAGAGGATACCGAAGAACTGGTCCGTGGCATTCCAACGAAAGCAGGAACATATCGTGTGGAAATCTGTGTGGCAGAAGGAACAAATTATAATGCAACGGAACATGCCGTATCGGATGCTAGTTGGACCTTTGAGATTGGAAAGGCGACTCCACAGATGATACAGATACCTACTGCGGAGGAAAGAACCTATCATCCGGGAAGAACACTTTCGGATGTGGAATTGACAGGTGGGGAAGCAAGTGTTGAAGGGTTCTGGAACTGGAAAGAAGAAAGTAAGGTGCCAACGGTAGGCAATGAAGGATATGTTGCCGTATTTACGCCGGTTGACGCACAAAATTACGCGGTGGTAGAAAAGACCATTTTGGTAAATGTAACACCGGCAACACCATATATCAAAACGACTCCAACTACAGGAACCATCACTGAGGGAGAGAAGCTTTCGAAAGTAACATTGAGTGGTGGAGTGGTTCAGTACAATAATGTAAATGACACGGCAGTAGAAGGTACATTTTCTTGGAAGGATGGAGAGATAAAACCATCGGTGTCGGATAGTGGGAAAACGGGGTATACCGTAGTGTTTACGCCTGCGGATAAAATCAACTACCGTACAGTAGAATTTTATCTTCCTGTGACAGTGGGGAAAGGATTGGATGTACCAAGCCTACCACAAGAAACAAGGCAGCCATCGGGCAACAAGGAAACTACGCAAGCACCGATTGCACACCAAGTTGGAAGCCTACATAAGGACGATAGTGGAAAAGCCGTTTACAAAGTGACCAAGTCACATTTGACAAAGGGAACGGTTACGTATATGAAACCTGTTAACAAAAAGGTTAAAACCGTGTCGGTTCCAACGACGGCAACCATTGGTGGTGTTACCTACAAGGTTACAGCTATTGGGAAAAACGCTTTTAAAGGGAATCGTTATATCAAGAAAGTGACCATTGGAAGCAATGTGAATAGCATTGGTGCAAAAGCCTTTTATAGATGTAAAAAGCTGAAGCAAGTGATCGTTAAGACGAAAAAGCTAAAGGCAAAGAAAGTAGGAAAGAAGGCGTTTGTTGGAATAAAAGCAAACGCAACCATTAAAGTACCGAAAAAGAATTACAGGACCTACAAAGCGCTATTGAGAAAACGCGGCGCAGCAAAAAGAGTAACATTCAAGAAATGCTGATGGACAACGTGGAAAGGAGAGTAACACAGTGAAAATAGTAAGACCAATAGTTAGTATACTACTGTGCGTCGGTCTGGTATTATCTCATATGCCAGGAACCGCATTTGCAGCGAGTGAAATTTTATATATTGATTGTGCTTGGGATGAAGCAACAAACACGGTGATTTCTACCACAAAGAGTATCAAGGAATCGGAATGTACCGTCGTGACAGAAAACACGACTTCCCTATCCGACGGCTGGTATGTAGTTCGCGGAGAGGTAACGGTCAGTAGTCGTATGACGGTGAGTGGAGAAGTGCATCTTATCCTTCTTAGTGGATCCCAGTTAGTGGCTGGGGAAGGGATTGCGGTCAATGAGAATGATACGTTTTGTGTCTACACCCAGTTTCAAAGTAGTGACGTAGGTGAGATAGTTGTTGAAACAGATGGCGAGAATGCAGCACTTGGTGGCGATACGGGAATGAACGCTGGAACAATCGTTGTCAATGGAGGTGTGATAACGGCAAGTTCCCAAAAAGAAGGTGCCGCAATCGGTGGCGGATCCGGTGGAGACGGAGGAAATATTACCGTTTATACTGGTGTGATAAAAGTGAGTTTGGCAGATGAAGACGGAGGTGCCGGAATCGGTGGTGGATACCAAGGAGACGGAGGAAATATTACCATTTATGGTGGTTCCATCGTGGTAGAGATAATGGCTGAAGATGTGGAAGGAGCCGGAATTGGTGGTGGAGATAGTGGAGACGGAGGAAATATTACCATTCATGGTGGTACGGTAGTAGTAATAGTAGAGTCAGAAACGAATTGGGATTGGTATTTAAGAGGAGCCGGAATCGGTGGTGGAGATAGTGGAGACGGAGGAAACATCACCATCAATGGCGGTTATGTAAAGGTAGAAAGTACCTTTGGAGCCGGAATCGGTGGTGGAGATTGTGGAGACGGAGGAAGCATCACGATAAATGGTGGCGTGGTAACGGCATACTCTAGTGATGAAGGAGCCGGAATCGGTGGTGGATCCGGTGGTTTCAGTGGAAATATCACGATTAATGGTGGGAAAATTGAAGCGCATGGCAATTATGGTGCTGGAATTGGTAGCGGATATCTTAGTGCATACCGTGCGGATGAAAAAATAACCATTAATGGTGGATTGGTAATAGCAGGATCATACTATAGCGCGGCAATTGGTTACGGTTGTGAAGAAGAGTATGATTCAAATATAGGAGGATCAAGGGATATCACCATCACTGGTGGAAAAGTGATAGCAACTACAACAGGAGGAGTTGGTGCGGCAATTGGTGGTGGATTAAACAGAGATGCAGGGAATATTATTATTTCAAATGGCGAGGTGACTGTCAAAAATGATTTTGGATATGATAATACGTTAATTGGCGGTGGACGTTACGGTAGTGGTGGTAACGTTACCATTCTCAGCGATTCGGTCTCTTTTATCAAAACCAAGGCGGAGCAAAATACGGTAGGTCCAGGAGTAGGGGGAGAGGGCGGATCCTATATGGTAAGAGATGGAAAGGTTATTACCGTTGGCGGCCAGCATACTCTTCCTATGGATTATACCATTCCAGAGGGCGTTACCCTCATAGTAGAAGCGGGGGCTCACTTAGAGATTCCAGAGGGTGTAACACTCACCAATAATGGTACAGTTGTTATAAATGGTACGTGGACGACGGATGGACAATGGATCAACAATGGAGAGTTGATTCTTTGTAATAATCATAGCTATTCACAAGATTGCGACAAAACTTGTAATCAATGTGGATACGTGCGCCAGGATGCCATAACGCATACTTGTGAAGATGGTATTTGTGCGTTGTGTAACGAGGCTTGTGATGATAAGTTGGTTTATACCGCAGAGCAAAATGTGATTATGGGGCACTGTCCAAGTGGTACCTGTCACGGTTCATTGACTCTTCAAGCGCCAGAAAATCTTACGTATGGTAATGTCGGTGAGATTACAGTGAAGGGAGAGTTAGATGGGGTAGAGACGCCTGTCATTAATTATACGTATCGTTCGGGGCGGGCTTTGTCCGAGGCTCCCAAAACGGTAGGAGATTACTATGCTACAATAACGGTGGGAAAATGGGAAGAGGCGGTAACAGCGAAGCTTCCGTATCGGATTGACGGGATTACACCTACAACAGATATGTTCATCGTCACACCACCAGATGACTTACGTTATGACGGACAAGGAAAAGAAGTTACAGTAACCGTAACGAATGACCAAATAAATAAGGGAAGTATAGCGGTCGCTTACTATAAAATAACGGATGGAGAAGAGGAATACATAGAATGGAACGAACGTCCTACAGAGCCTGGCATGTACAAAGTAAAGCTTTATGTGTATGAAGGTGAGAAGAATAACGAATCGGAAAATGTGCATTCCCAAGATAGTTGGACCTTTGAAATCACAAAAGCGACACCGCAGATAAGGGAGCTTCCTACTGTGAAACGAGATGTCTATGATCCGAGGAGAACACTATCCGATGACGATCTGGTAGGTGGTGAAATGAGTGTGGCAGGTTCCTGGAGTTGGAAAGAAGAAAATATCGTGCCGACCGTGGACAATGAAGGATATGTTGCGGTGTTCACACCAGAGGACACAGAACATTATGAAATGGTAGAAGCTACCATACCAGTAGAGGTATCGAAGGCGACACCATACAGTAAGAATGCGCCAACTGCTACGTCCCTTACCTACGGACAAACACTTGCGGATGCGGTATTAAGTGGGGGTGCAGTTCAGCACAGTGAGTCGGATGAGTCCGTTGTGGAAGGAACCTTTTCCTGGAAGGAAAGTAAGATAAAACCATCTGTTCTTGATAGTGGAATCACCGAGTATACCGTAGTGTTTACGCCTGCGGATAGTGCAAATTATAATCCTGTGCAAACGAAAACAACGGTGGAAGTAAATAAAGCAACCAATGCATTAGGCATGCCAGAGGCTATAATGAATGCCACATACAACCAGAAAACAGTGGCAGATGTGAGATTGCCGATAAACTGGACATGGCAGGATTCAGATAAAGAAAAAGTGCTGACGGTTGGCGAAGCGGTAACAGCAACAGCGGTGTATGCAGGTGACGATAACGGAAACTTTGAAAACGAAAGCATTGTGGTTTCTATTACGCGTCAGGCATGCGTTCACCAGGAAAGTGAGGTTATCTTTACCGAAGCAAATGAAAAGGCACCAACCTGTGGCGGAAAGGGCATTGGCCACACGGTATGTGACAAATGTGGAGAAGTGCTACGAAGTGGTGTGGAAGTGGATGCAACAGGAAGACACATAGGAGATACCCATTGTCAAGACTGTGGAATCAAACTTGTGAATGCAAATCCAAACCAAGGGGCACAAGGCGACGGATCACAAATGCCGTCACCACAACCAGGTGGAGAGTCAATGTTGACTCCTGTTGCTCACAAAGTTGGGGCCGTATATACAGACGATAGCGGGAAAGCAAAGTATAAAGTGACGAAGTTGGGGCCAACAAAGGGAACCGTTACCTATGTGAAGCCAGCGAAGAAGAAAACAAGTAATGTAGTTGTTCCCGCTACTGCAACCATCAATGGTGTCACATATAAGGTTACTGCCATTGATAAGAATGCATGTAAGAATAACAAATACATCAAGAAAGTAACCATTGGAAACAATGTGACCAAAATCGGTGCAAAGGCTTTCTACGGATGCAAGAAGTTGAAAAAACTTACCATCAAGTCGACGAAGCTGACGACAAAGAAGGTAGGCAAAAAGGCCTTTGGCAAGACAGCAAAGAAGATGACTGTAAAAGTGCCGAAGAAGAAAGTGAAGGCATACAAAACTATGTTGAAAAAACGTGGTATAAGTAAAAAGGCCAAGATAAAGAAATAAAGGAGGAGAAGGAACATGGGGAAGAAGGGGTTACCATTTCGACAGATTCATTTGGATTTTCATACATCGCCATATATCGATGGGATTGGTGAGCAGTTTGATCCAAAGAAATTTGCAGAAACGCTGAAAAAAGCCCATGTAAATTCCATTAACTTGTTCACCAAATGCCATCATGGAATGTATTATTATCCCACGAAGATAGGTACGATGCACCCGAACTTATCCTTTGATCTGTTTGGGGAGCAGATCAAGGCTTGTCGGGAAAATGATATTCGGGCAGTGGCATATACTTGTGTGGCGTGGAATGAGGATTGGGCGGATCGTCACCCGGAGTGGCTGACAATCAATGCGGAAGGCGTATTGGGGACGAAAAAACCATTTGAAACCGAGTATTATTCCTGGAGAAGTCTTTGCTACAATAACAAAGACTATCAGCGTGTATTGAAGGAAGAGTTAAAGGAAATCTACGAGATGTATCATCCGGATGGATTTTGGATCGATATCATACAAGGGAAACAATGTATATGCAAACAGTGTTCCGAAGATATGAGAAAACTTGGGCTTAATCCAGAATCCAAAGAAGATGTGAAAAAGTTTGATAAGATAGGTGAAACGGCATTTTGTCGCGAATTTTATCACTATATCAAGGAAATGGATCCAAGTCTGGTGGTGTATTTTAACTCCTTTCCGTATGAGTTGGATGATGGGGAATACCAAGAAGCTTCGTCGGTGGAGAA
This sequence comes from Eubacterium sp., assembly GCA_045578325.1. Taxonomy (GTDB): domain Bacteria; phylum Bacillota; class Clostridia; order Lachnospirales; family Lachnospiraceae; genus Eubacterium_F. The sequence continues at coordinate 1,365 of JAZNJZ010000073.1, read as the reverse complement.
GCGAAAATATTTCGATTTTGTGGATATTGAGTCGTTGCCAAGCGATCAGTGGGGGTACACCCATTTTCCAGTGGCGGCCAATTATCTGAACAAATACGACCAAGAAATATGCATGATGAATGGAAAATTCCATACCGCTTGGGGAGATTTTGGCTCCATTCGTCATCCAAATGCGTTGGAATATGAATGCTTCCGTGCCATAGCCAATGGTGCCAAAGTCTGTGTGGGGGATCAATTGCATCCTTCGGGAGCGATTGACGTTCCGGTGTATGAGCGAATTGGCAAGGTGTTTGGCGAAATTGAACAGTTGGAACCATGGTTGGAAGATACGAAAAAGATAAGTGAAATCGGCGTATTGATTCCGACAAAAGCGGGAGAAGAAGACCCGGCTCAAGGGGGAAAAAGCGAGGAAGGGGCGTATCGCATTCTTTCCGAATTGCATTTCCTCTTTGACTTCGTCAATGTACAGGATTCTTTTGACAAATACAAATTATTGATTTTACCGGATCACGTAGAACTCAGTGACCATGTGGCGGCTAAGATAGAAGCTTATATCCAAGGTGGTGGAAAGGTTCTGATGTCAGGGATTTCCGGCATTCGAGACGGAAAATCACAATTGTCATCCATGAAGTTACAACATAATGGAAAATGTCCGATGGATGTGCGTTACCTTCGTTTGGATAACGAAATTTTCCAGGGCATTCCGGCAATCGATCATATTTTATATGAATCCGGTGAGAGTGTTGTGGGAGAAGGGCAAGTTCTGGCAGAGGTGGTGGATCCATATTTTCCAAGAGGGTATGAAAAATTCTGTTCTCACAGACAGACACCGCCGAAACGGGAAGCCAACGAAGAAGTTGGTGTGATCCAATGTGACGGAGGCATTTACCTAAGTTTTCCGGTATTTCGTCTATATACGGATTATGGGTATACCATCTATCGAGATGTGGTGGAGAGATGCCTTCGCCAGTTGGTGTCATCATCGATCTTGCAAACCGATTTGCCAGCTATTACCGAATTAACTTTGCGTCAGCATGACAAGGGATATATGTTACATATGCTGAATTATGTGGTTGTGCGAAAGGCAAAAGTGTTGGATACCATTGAAGAGAAATTTGCTGTGTGCAACAGAGTAGTAAAAGTGCGAACAGGCACATGCCCGGAAAAAGTAGTGGTTCTTCCGGAGGAGAGGGAAGTGTCCTTTACCTTTGACAATGGGTATACCGAGTTTGGCATTGAGCATGAGGAAGGGTATACGGCGTATTGGATTTGTTAAGATGGATTTTGATAGAAACCTATCTTGACAGCAGGAAATGATAGTGATACACTGTGAGTATTAATGGAAAGGCACATCGATTGATGTGA
>JAZNJZ010000072.1:0-37965 GCA_045578325.1 Eubacterium sp. | reverse complement strand
CCTAAGACCGCTTGGCCTCCGACTTACTTTCTCTTCGCCGCCTCTGTTGTTGATCCTACAGCTACACTGCATGCAACTACCAGAATAAGTGTAAAAACAATTCTGCATACGTTTCTTGACTTCATAAATATTCTCCTGTTTTTTCTTGTGATTTTACGTGCTCGTTTTGCATCGAGACGCTTAGAAAATCACGTGATATTTTTTGTTACATTTGTAACATTTATGTAATAATTATATCATGTTACCGAGATAAATCAAGTCTTTTTTGCAAAAAAAATGGTCGTTTTACGCAGAAACAACCATTTTTCGTATGTTTTCGACAACTATTTTCCACTTATCTGTCGTTATATTTTGTAATAATTTCATCAAATTCCAGCGTGCCCCCGAATAGATCCAGCGCACTTCCTACCGTATAATTCATACGTCCGTTTGTCATGTCTCGGAGCAAATCCAGGTCCCCATAATTCCCTATGCCACCCGCATAGGTGATGGGAAGTTCCACATGACTTGCCAACAATTTCACTAATTCGGTATCAATTCCTGTTCCCGTTCCTTCCACACTGACACCATGTACTAGAAACTCATCGCAATAACCGCTTAACTCCTGCAACAATTTCTCATCCAACGGCTGATTGGTAAACTTCTGCCAGCGATTTGTAACGATATAATACGCATCCTCCTTAGGCCGGCAACTCACATCCAACACTAAGTGCTCTTTTCCAACGGTCTGTCTTAATTTTTCCAGTCGTCCGAAGTGGATTTCCCCCTCTGAGAACACATAGGATGTCACGATAACATGGCTCGCTCCCGCTTCCAAAAACATCTCTGCATTTTCTGCGGTAACGCCTCCACCAACCTGAAGGCCTTGTGGATACTCGCGCAACGCCGCCTTTGCCTGCTGCAAATCCGCTTCATAATACTCGCTTCCCACAGGATTAAGTAAAATCACATGACCACCCGGAAGGTTTTTTTCCCGATACAATCGTGCATAATTCGCCGCATTCATATCCGACACAAAATTTTCTTCTGCCTGATTGCCGGCATCCATAAGGCTTCCCCCGACGATCTGCTTTACTTTTCCATTATGTATGTCAATACACGGTCTGAAATTCATTTTTTATAGCCTCTCTTAAGCATCCAATCCAAGAATATTCTTTACTGTCTTCTCCATCTCTGTCTTATCGCAAACGGTATCATGAAGAATGGCCGCAGAACGAATTTCCTCGATTGCTTCTGGCACTTTCACACCAGAAATCTCCGTCAATTTATCTACTAATTCGAAATCTGTCATACTGTCATACTTGGTATCGATAGAATTCATAACACTTCTTGTGAACTTGTATGGACTTGCAGTAGAAGCAACAACAGTCTTAATACCACTTGCTTTTGCAGCCGTCTCGTATACATGACTAGCAACTGCAGTATGCGTATCCATAACATAACCAGTCTTATCATACATATTCTTGATGGCAGCATGTGTCTCTTCCTCAGAAGCATATCCGCCTACAAAATCTACCAGACGCTCCTGCATTTCTGGTGTAATGCTATATTCACCCTCATTGGTCAAAGCATCCATTAATTCTTTTGTCTTCGCTGCATCTTCGCCAGCAATACGATAAATCAGACGCTCCAAGTTACTGGAAATCAAAATATCCATAGAAGGAGAAGTTGTCAAGATAAACTCTCTCTTTCTGTCGTATGTACCAGTCTTGAAGAAATCAAAGAGAACTTTGTTTTCATTGGAAGCACAATACAATGTCTCAATTGGAATACCCATATTCTTCGCATAGTAAGCTGCCAAGATATTACCGAAGTTTCCAGTTGGTACAACCACATTGATCTTCTCTCCACAAGTAATCTCTTTCTGTGCAAGAAGCTGTCCATAAGAATATACATAGTAAACAATCTGTGGCACCAAACGTCCGATGTTAATGGAGTTTGCAGAAGAGAACTGATATCCTGCCGCATCCATCTGCGCTGCCAACTCTTTGGAGTTGAACATCATCTTTACGCCAGTCTGCGCATCATCAAAGTTACCGGTAATTCCTACTACGTGTGTATTGTCACCCTTCTGAGTCAACATCTGTTTTTCCTGAATTGGACTTACTCCATTCTTAGGATAGAATACAATAATACTTGTTCCTGGCACATCTGCAAAACCAGCCAACGCCGCTTTTCCTGTGTCACCGGAAGTTGCTGTCAAAATAACGATTTCATTTTTTACACCATTCTTCTTTGCGGATGTTGTCATCAAATATGGAAGAATGGAAAGGGCCATGTCTTTAAACGCAATGGTTTTTCCATGGAACAATTCCAAATAATATGCGCCATCTTTCTTTACCAATGGTGCAATTGCCTCTGTATCAAATTTATCATCATAAGCACCATTAATACAGTACATAAGCTCGTCCTTTGTAAAATCGGACAAGAACAACTTCATCACTTCATAAGCTGTCTCCTGATATGTAAGTCCTGCCAATGCCTCCAACTCAACATCCAATGTAGGAATGCTGTCTGGTACAAAAAGACCTCCGTCCTCAGCAAGACCTTTCAAAATCGCCTGAGAAGCTGTTACTTTGTCGCCGTTACTTCTTGTACTTTTATACATGATACTCATAATATAACCAATCCTTTCTTTTATCCTCGTACTTTGGACGGAGTCACCGAAGCAACTCCGTCACAATTTTATCACTAATTTTAATATTTTACAATATACTATTTAAAAAATTCATGACAACCATATTCTTTTACCTTTGTAAGGTCACGATCAAACCATGCCACATTGGCCGGATCCGATGCGCTACGACACATAAAATAAAGTGCCCCCTCGGAATAATCCGTTCCATTTAAAGCCTTTCGCACTGCTTTTTTCGTCGTCTCTGAAACCCGAACGCGATAATACCTTCCATTTTGCACCGGCGAAAACTGACGATGCGCAAAGACCACCTCTTTGATTGTGTCCGGAAACCGACTGGACTTCACTCGATTGAGAATGACATTGGCAACTAAGATTCGTCCTTTTATATCTTGTCCGCCCGCTTCCGCTTCCACGATTCGTTCCAGTATCTCGCGCTCTTCCTCACGTTTTTCCCGAATACGACGTCGTCGCTTCTGCTCCTTTTCCCACGCACGTTCCAGTCTTTTCTCTTCTTTTGCATGGATAGCCGCATGGTACGCATTACTCTGTTCCAATTCTTCAGCACATTTCTTCGCATAACGAATCTTCGCATTTCGTTCCTGAACCACTTGCTGATTCTCTTTGATTGCCTCATCCACTGTTTTGGTTCCCGTATACGCCACCGTTTCTTTTGTCTGCGACGCATAATTCCAAGCTCCCAAAATCTCCATGGCAAATGATACATATAAAATTGTCACTATTACTTTTATTCGTTTCATATACTCTACCTCGCTTTATGTAGAGTATATGCATTTTTGTTAAAAATATTACATTTTTGTTACAAATTTTTGTAACTATTCAGGACTCCCCTCACCCCCTATTCGCATTTCGAACACATTGGCCCTGAATAGTTACAAGTTCTTGATCTTAAACTCACGCTCTGCGGAACGACGCTGGTCCTTCTTCGCAATATCCTCTCGCTTATCATACAATTTTTTACCTTTTGCAAGAGCAATCTCTACTTTGATCAAACTACCTTTAAAATACACTTGCAACGGCACCAATGTATAACCTTTCTGCGCCATTTTACCAATAAGTTTTCGAATCTCACTACGATGGAGCAGAAGCTTGCGCACGCGCAATGGATCCTTATTAAAGATATTTCCTTTTTCGTAAGGGCTTACATGCATACCATATATATAGACTTCGTCCTTTTCCACGCGGATGAAAGATTCTTTAATGCTACAATGTCCCATACGAATGGACTTTACTTCTGTTCCTTTCAGCTCGATTCCTGCCTCGTATTTATCCTCAATAAAATAATCGTGCCATGCCTTCTTATTGTTCGCCACAAGGCGTATTGACTCTTTTGACATATCACACATCCTCCCTTCCGAGAACACTTACGTTCTCTTCCTCCGGTGGTATCAGAAAATCAATGGTACGGGATGCCGTATCTGCCCGCGCCACCTGAACTGTAATTTTCTCACCCAGACGATATTCCTTACCACTATAACGTCCCGTTACCCGATAATTTACGCTATCATATTCGTAGACGTCATCTTCCATATCCGCCAAGCGAATCATTCCTTCTACAGTATTGTCCAACTCCACGTAAATCCCCCAAGAAGTCACTCCGCTGATCATTCCTTCATATATATCACCCACTTTGGATTTCATGTATTCGGCTTTTTTCAGCTTGTCCACTTCCCGTTCTGCATCATCCGCACGACGTTCCAGGTCACTACTTGCTTTCGCCACTTGTGGCAAAATATTTTCATAGTGCTGCCGTCTCTTCTCCGGCAATCCTTTGCGTAGACTTTCTTTTATAATTCGATGAATCTGTAAGTCCGGATAACGACGAATTGGCGATGTGAAGTGGCAATAATACTTTGTCGCCAATCCAAAATGCCCATCATTTTCCGTAGAATATTTTGCTCGTTTCATAGCACGAAGGGTCAAACGGCTCAAGAACACTTCTTCCTCGGTTCCTTCAATACTCTCAATGAGCTTCTGAATCTCCCTTGGATGAACCTCTTCCTGTCCCACTTTTAACGTATGAGAAAAACTCCGGGCAAGAGCTGCCAATTCCTTGATTTTCTCAAGATCCGGATATTCATGGGTTCGATACACAAAAGGAATTTCCTGCCAGAAATAGTCTTCTGCCACTACTTTATTGGCTGCCAACATAAATTCCTCGATGATTCTCGTCGCCACATTACGGTCATATGGTACGATATCGATTGGTTTTCCGTCCTCATCTAATTTGATCTTACACTCCGGAAAATCAAAGTCAATGGACCCTTGCTTCTTTCGATTCTGGCGCAAAATGCTTGCCAGCTCCATCATATCTTCAAACATAGGGACCAATTCTTCGTATTCCTCCCGCTTCTTGGCATCCTTCAATGTCACAATGGCATTGACATCCGTATAGCTCATCCGGCGATCCACACAGATTACTGACTCCCCGATTCGTGTATCTCGAATCTTTCCAGCTGCATCGTAAGTAATAATACAACTGAGCGCCAAACGATCTTCCCCTTCATTCAATGAACAAATACCATTGGACAATCGATGTGGCAACATCGGTATAACACGATCTGCCAAATACACACTGGTACCTCGCTTTACCGCCTCTCGGTCCAGCGCAGATCCCTCTGTGACATAATGAGTTACGTCTGCAATATGCACGCCAAGTTCATAGCCGCCATCCTTCTGTTTCATAAGAGTTATGGCGTCATCTAAATCTTTGGCATCCTCTCCATCAATGGTTACTGTCTGTCGCTCTCTCAAATCCATGCGTCCCGCAATCTCTTCCGGTGACACTACATCAGGCGCAGCAGTAGCTTGGCGCATGACTTCTTCTGGAAATTCTTCTGGCAAACAATAATCTCGTATAATGGATGCAATATCCACGCCCGGATCATTTTTGTGTCCCAAAATTTCAATAATCTGCCCTTCCGGACTCTTTTTGTCATCTCCAAAATCCAAGATTCGCACCACAACTTTATGGCCTGTGACAGCACCCATGGTTTTTCCTTTTCCAATGTAAATATCCGATGTGAATTTATCTCGATCCGGCAGCACAAATCCAAAATGTTCCCGCTTCTCAAAAGTTCCCACGATGGTTTCTCTGGCACGCTCCACCACCTTAATCACTTTTCCTTCTCGACGGCGTCCATTTCCACCAGATTCTTTGTAAATCTGCACAAGTACAATGTCGCCATCATAAGCATTTCCACATTGCTGCTCTGGTACAAAGACATCATCTTCCTGCCCCTCAATGCGCACAAAACCAAATCCACGACTGGTGGCCATAAACACACCCGTATTCATATGCTCCTTCGGCAAGCGATATCTTCCCTTTGCGTCTACAATCACACTTCCCTCTGCCACCAATTCATCCAATATATCGTGAAATATTTTTCTTTCCTTCTTTGGCACACAAAAAAGATGTGCCATCTCTTTACTTCTTAGTGGTTTATAATCTTTATCCTTAATGAATTCATAAACCATTTTCTTTCTTTCCATTTCTTTCTCCCTGTCATCAAGAAAACCTCTGAAGGCTTCTTTCGCAAAGGCTCCTCAGAGGTTTTTCACATTAATCAATATACGTAAGAATTACATATTCATGCAAAGTACTACCGAAAGAATGATGAACAATGCACCAAGTATCGCTGTTGTTCTTGCCAATTTTCCTTCTGTAGAACGACCTTTGTTCTTACTCCAATACGTATCTGCAGCACCTGAAACAGCACCAAGACCCGAATTCTTTCCCTCCTGCATAAGCACGATAACTACGATTGCAATACAGATGATGATGTATAACACCTGTAATATTGTTTTTACCATTATAGACATTTTTTAGTCCTCCTATTTTCTATTTTTCTGAAGAAATTGTGGGATCTTAATTCCCTCCTGCTCATCTGCTGCTTCCGCCATTGGTTTTGGTGGATTCACAGATCTTGAAACAACCGGCATTTCTGCACCAACGCTTGGTTGTGCACTTTGCACAGGCTGTACTGGTGTACTCTTTGGCTGTGTTCCCATGCCACTCAAGAAGCTTGGCTTACGCATGGTGGACATAGATGCATTCGGCGTTGCTACTCCATTTCCAAAAAGATTATTTCTGGAATAAGCACTTCCGAAGGAAGACATCATACTGTCTTTCTCTTCCAAACCTGTTGCAATGACAGTAATCGTAACAGTATCTGTATGCTCCTCATCCAACATAGCACCGAAGATAATGTTAGCATCTTCTCCTGCCATCTCCTGTACATATGTAGTGGCCTCGTTGATTTCAAGCAATCCGATATCTCCAGACACATTGATGATAACGTGAGATGCACCATCAATACTTGTCTCAAGCAACGGACTTGTAATCGCCTCGTGCACTGCATCGAGACACTTGGATTCGCCTTTTCCCATACCAACACCGATATGTGCGATTCCTTTGTCCTGCATAACTGTCACAACATCTGCAAAATCAAGGTTAATCAACGCAGGTACGTTAATCAAATCCGTGATTCCCTGAACACCCTGCTGCAATACCTGATCTGCCATATCAAAAGCCTCGGACATCGAGGTTCTCTTGTCACTAATCTCAAGAAGCTTGTCATTTGGAACTACAATTAATGTATCAACATGTCCTTTCAACTTTTCAATTCCGCCCTGGGCATTGACCATGCGCTGTTTTCCTTCAAACTTGAAAGGTTTTGTCACAACACCTACCGTAAGAATTCCCATTTCTTTTGCGATCTGTGCTACAACTGGCGCAGCTCCGGTTCCGGTTCCACCGCCCATACCACAAGTAACAAATACCATATCGCAACCTTTGATTACTTCGGTTAACTCTTCACGACTTTCCTCTGCCGCCTTTTCTCCTACGTCAGGCTTTGCTCCGGCACCAAGTCCTTTTGTCAACTTTTCACCAATCTGCATATTCATTGGTGCTTTACATCTTCTCAAATGCTGCTTGTCCGTATTGATACAAACAAACTCAACACCTTTAATCCCTTCATCAATCATTCGGTTGACAGCATTATTACCGGCGCCACCGACTCCAACAACCAGAATCTTGGCAGCGGAATCCGCCTCATTGTTCATAATCTCTAACACTATAGTTCCTCCTTTTATCAACAAAAGACCTAAATCTGAAATATCACATAGCATAATACGCGCATAATCGCATATATAATATATAATATATTTTTTTGACTAAATAATCAAGTAAAAATTTAACTTTTTTTAATTCTTTTTCTTTAAGATAATATCTCCACCAAAAAAATAATTCGTCATATCGATTTCTCCCGCCAGATTTTTCTCTAATGCCGTCTTTAAAACACTGGACAAAGCAGAAATCTCTTGGTCATATCCATCTTTTTTCCCAAGACTTACCCGGATATCTCCCGTATATAAGTACGCAGCATTCTTACTATCAAAGACTACACTATCCCAGGAAACCTCATAATGCTGGAACAATTGAGACAAATTCATAATCTGTGCCAACAAATCTTCATCCTCCATCTGAACCTTTTCATACAACGTAAACGTCGTCATAGTTCTAGTTTCAAAAAGTGGAATGTCCGGCAATTTCTCATTTGTACTTTTCAAAACCGTGCCGTCTTTATCAAAATATACATATTGACTCATATACGCAATCCCGGCAACAATCTTTTTTTCATATAACTTAATGTGAATATGATTGATGCTTGGATATGTGATTTCATACTCCCTTACATATGGAAGTTTTTTTGTAAATCCAAGATGATTTTTTACAAACGCACTAATAGTATTTTTGTCCAAAAATGTATTGCACACTTCGCTTGCCACTACCTCTTGGGAAAAAAAGGTATTTCCTTCCACCGTCACTTCTGTCACTCGAAATATAAAAAGTAGCAATGCAACAATCACTACCGCCGTCAGGGGAATGACAAGCTTCCACGGTATTTTATTCATTTGCCTCTCCATTCTTCTTCCATTCCTCCTCGTATATATAGTCATAGCCTATTTCTGTTCCGCTATTCGCATCGATACTTTGCCATGATCCCCATTCTTTGCAGGCATTCCACCGGCCACTCGTATCCTCGCAAAATATACTGACAGTTCTTGATGTGCGTTGTTCCTTCTGCCATAGCTCCCGCTACCATAAGCGCGGCACCACTACGAAGGTCCGGAGCAGACACTCGTTCTCCATGAAGCCTTGGCACCCCATGCACGTAAGCACGCCTTCCTACTACTTCAATATCCGCGCCCATTTTCCGAAGTTGTGCTGCAACCAAAAATCGATTTTCAAAAACGCTCTCTTCCAAGACACTCCGACCTTGTGCACAAGTCATAAGCGCTAAAAATAGCGATTGCGCATCCGTTGGAAATTCCGGATATGGTCCTGTCTTCACATACGGAATCGAACATAATTCCTTCTTTCTTTGCAACCAGATACCGTCTTGTGCGAGCCTATAATGACATCCTATCTTTGTAAAGTAATTGCATTCCGCCCCAAACTCCGCGTTCCCTGTCCGCAAAAACACGGTGCCACCTGTTGCAGCAATCACCGCAGCATACGTAAGAAACACAATACGGTCCATCGGTACGTGATACGTGGTTGAATGCAATTCATGAACACCTTGAATCACAATACAGTTTGTTCCCTCACCACGAATATCGGCTCCCATACTTCGCAAAAATTTGCATAGTTCCACAATTTCTGGTTCTTTTGCTGCATTTTCCAGTTGAACTCTTTCGGTCCCTAACACGGCATACAAGATTACGTTTTCTGTAGCTCCCACGCTGGGATAAGGAAGTTTCACGCAATTATTCGCTGTCTTTGTGGCTTCACAATATATATTGTTTTCTTCCAATGTTACCGAAACACCTAGCTCATTGAATGCTGCCACATGAAAATCAATGGGTCTATCGCCAATGGAACACCCACCCGGCATACAAATTCCCGCTTGACCACAACGCCCCAGCAACGAACCTAGTAACAAAACAGACGCCCGGATTTCTCCCGCCGCCTGTTCGGCAATTTCATAAGATGTAACTTTATCTGCGTGGATCACCAACGCATCTTCCTCCCAATGCACAGCTACCCCAATGGAGTTTAACATTGCAATCATCGCACTGACATCTTGTATCTTAGGACAGTGCGTTAACACAATCGGCTCTTTACAAAGCAGCGCTGCTGCAATCATCGGGAGCACTGCATTTTTCGACCCTTGTACGGTCAGATCACCTGTGGCCTTTGCGCCACCTTCAATCTCTATAAACACCAAACTCCCCCATCTGCATATTTGTTCCTATCATTATAAATATGCAGATTTTATCCTTTGGTATCATGTCCTCGAACGTTTCCCAGAAATCCCAAGAACAAGTCCCAACTCAGCCATAAGGATGGAGACACTGGTACCTCCATAGCTAATGAACGGAAGTGGGATTCCCGTAGATGGCATGGAGTTTGTTACAACGGCAATATTCATAACTACCTGAGTAGCAATCTGAATCATAACACCGGTACAAATCATAGCACTAAACAAGTCCGGTGCAGTAACTGCAGTATTGTAAATTCTCCAAAGAAGAATAATAAACATAAGTACTACAACACCGGCTCCCACCATTCCCAGTTCTTCACATATAATCGAAAAAATCATATCGTTGTGAGGCTCTGGAATAAATCCAAGTTTTTGCATACTTTCGCCCAAACCAGTACCAAAAATCCCACCACTGGCTATAGCATACAATCCTTGTAAGATCTGGAATCCTTTTTCATGGGTTTCCACATTTCTCCAAATCTCGAAACGTTCCATACGGAATCCTTCTCCAAAGATAACCACAAGAGCCATCATAAGCACTCCGATTACAAAAAGCAGTATGTAAAGACGTTTCTCTTTCGCTGCCACAGCACACATACCAAATCCAATCACGAAAATGATAATGGCCGTACTGAGGTTCTCAATGGCCACCAAGCCACATAGCAAACCAACGGGAATAAACACGCGGAGCATACCACGCAACCGGCTCATTTCTCGAGGTGCTAATTGGATAAAATACGCCGCAATAAGAATCACCGCAATCTTCGTAACCTCCGACGGCTGAATGGACAATGGTCCCAAACTCAACCAACGCTTTGCACCATTTTTTTCAACACCAACAAAAGAAACTAACAACTGCAAGGTAGCCGCGCCAAAATAAATTAATGTTACAAGACGAATGTTCAACGCTGGGATTTTTTTCAAATACGCATGATAGTTAATGTTCATAACAAAAATCATTCCTACAATTCCAGCCGCCACACCAACCAACTGTTTCTTGAGAAAGTATGCTGCGTCGTTGTATTTCATCTGTGATGTATAGGAACTAGAACTGTAAATCATCAGCAAGCCAAACCCAATCAGACAAAGCGTGATGAGCAAAAGACTATAATCAAATGTACTCTCGCGGCGATATCTCGCGGATGCCTGTCGTTTTTTTGTCATGATACCATCACTCCAAACCATTTACCAAATCTTTAAATATGTTACCTCTCTGCTCATAGGAATCAAACATATCCCAACTCGCACATGCCGGTGACAACAGAACGGCATCTCCATTTTCCGCCAAATCTCTTGCTGTCATAACCGCTTCCTCCAACGTATCCACGAATTGATAGTCTGTAAAGCCACAAGTTTCTGCAGTCTCTGCAATCTGCTTCTTCGTAGCTCCTAACAATAAAAGCTTCTTTACCCGACCGTCAAAACTCTGAAGCCACTCCGTAAAATCGCCACCTTTATCGTAACCGCCACCGATCAATACCGTCGGCCGATCCATAGACTGAATTCCCTTAATGGCAGCGTCCGGATTGGTCCCCTTGGAATCGTTATAATAATCCACACCTGCTACCGTTTTTACAAACTCCACACGATGCTCCACTGGAGAAAACTTGCGAATCACATCCACTGCCACTTCTTCCGGAACACCCATTTCCAACACCATAAGAAGGGCTGCCATAATATTTTCAGCATTGTGATCACCTGGAAGTTTGGTTTCCTTTTGATTCAAAAACACATGACCCGTTTCCGCCTGGACGATATTTCTCTCATCATCCTTATACATGCCGTGTTCCACTTTTCTTTTGCTACTGAAAAACGCCACACGACAAGGAAGCGTCTTTGCTCTCTCTCGCAAAACTTCATCTTCGTAATTCAACACGCAAAGCTGATCTGCCCTCTGATTCTTTGTGATACAAAACTTAGCATCAATGTAATTTTCCATTGTTTTGTGTCGATTCAAGTGATCCGGTGTAATGTTCAACACCGCACTTACTTCTGGCGCAAAGGTATCTACGGTTTCCAACTGAAAGCTACTAATCTCCGCCACCGTCACAGAATCTTCCGTAGTCGCTAACACCTCTTTTGTATATGGATTTCCAATATTTCCAACTACAAAGGTTTTTTCATTGTACGCTTTCATAATCTCCCCCACCAATGTTGTGGTGGTGGTTTTTCCATTGGTTCCCGTAATGCCGATCACATGACCTTTTTCCATCATGTATGCCAGCTCAATCTCGCCAATGATCGGAATTTTCTTTTCCTTTAGAAATTCTGCCACCGGTATATCCAAAGGAACTCCTGGACTAAACACGGCACAATCAAAGCCCGCAAACACTTCTTCCGGGTACTCTCCCAGATATACAGGGACTCCCATGTCCTCTACTTCCAAATCCGCTTTCCCATCGTATAGGGTAACCAACGCACCCATTTTCTTTAATATTTCACAGGCAGCGAGACCACTTTTACCAAGCCCCACTACCACCACTTTTTTCTCTTTCAGATTCATCTTTTCCTCCATTCCTAACCTTGGGAACTATTATACTAACAAGCCATCAAACCGATGAGGCACAAAATTGCTGTGATAATACTAAACGCAGCCACCACCTGGGTCTCTGAAAAACCACTCAGCTCAAAATGGTGATGAATTGGTGCCATTTTGAAAATACGCTTTCCGTGGGTTAACTTAAAGTATCCCACCTGCAACATTACAGAAAGCACCTCCACAAGATAAATAAGTCCAACAATAACAATAAACAATGGCATACGAAGCATCAATGCCATAGACGCAACAAAACCGCCAAGTGCCAAGGAACCTGTATCTCCCATAAACACTCTAGCCGGATACGTATTAAACAACAAAAATCCCAAGAGACTTCCTACTACCGCACCGCTGATCGGTGTCATCCCCGGTGCAATTGCAAAGGCAACTACGGTAAAGAATGTTGCTACAATCACGGTAACCCCAGAAGCAAGGCCATCCAAACCGTCGGTAAAATTCACACCATTTACCGTTCCCAGTACCACAATAAACACAAAGACGATAAACAACCATTTTGGCATTTCCCACATCGTTCCGCTACCAAACGGAATAACAATGGCCGCATCCATCTTTGCCACTTCAAAGTAATAGTATACAAAAATCGCAGTCACAACAAATTGTCCCAGCATTTTCTGCCATGCTCGCAGTCCCAAAGAACGCTTCATCACAACTTTAATGTAATCATCCAGAAAACCGATAATACCAAAACCAAGTGTCATAAATAACACTGGAATAATCTGGTGATATCTCCCTATGTATATTAGAGAGGTAAGAAGGATCGATACTAGGATCACCAAACCACCCATCGTCGGTGTTCCTGCCTTTTTCAAGTGAGATTCTGGTCCATCGTCTCTTACATACTGACCAAATTTCAACTTTCTAAGAAAAGGAATGATAATCGGACACAAAATCACACTGATTCCAAATGATATTACCACTGGCATTAATACACTTAATTCTAACTTCACCTTTTACACCTCGTTTTATCGTAATATTTTCGCATTATCATGCAATAGTAATTGTACTCCATAACGAATACATTCGCAAGAGTTTATTATTCCAAAGGTAACTATTCAGGACCAATGTGCGAATATGTGGGTGGGGGAGTCCTGAATAGTTATCCCAAAAGATACGGGAGAATATTTGTATAGATGGATGATATGACTGGTGCTGCAATGGTTCCCCCATAATACAAGCCCACCGGCTCATCGATTCGCACAAGCGCAATTACTTGCGGATTATCTACTGGCGCAAAGCCCACGCAAGAGGCAATATACTTGCCATTTCCTCTTGGAAGTTTCTGACTGGTTCCTGTTTTGGCTCCCACGGCATACCCTTCTACTGCCGCCAGTTTTCCACCGCCTTCTGTTACCACCATTTCCAATGCTTTACATATTTCTTTTGATGTTTCTTCTTGTAGCACCTGCTTGCCCTCATCATAAGAAAATCGCTCCATCACGGTACCATCACTGTTCACCGCACTAACTCCAAAATGTGGCGTAATGCTTTTACCACCGTTAATAATCGTGGCAATGGAAGTAAGCATTCGGATGGGAGAGACTTGAAAAGACTGACCAAAGGACATGGTAGCAAGTTCCACCGCTCCCACATTTTCCTGTTTATGCATAATGGTCCCCGCTTCTCCCGGCACATCAATCCCTGTTTTATTCATAATTCCTAGTTGTTTCATTTCTTCAAACATACCACTGACACCAACTCTTGCCCCCACCTCCATAAACACAGGGTTACAAGAATTCATGATGCCTTGGCAAAAGGTCTCCGAACCATGCCCTGTAGTCTTGTGGCAACGAATTCTTCGATCTTCGACAATTTTAAAACCAGGACAGGAAAATGTGTCATTCATCGTGACAACTCCCTTATTCATAGCTGCCGCTGTGGTAATCACCTTAAATGTAGATCCTGGTTCATAGGTATCGCTAACAGCAAGATTTCGCCATTGATTGTTGAGCTGGTTCACTTTTTCTTTTTCTGTCATCCCTTCGGAACCTCCTGTCAGCTCATAGGGATGATTCAGGTCAAACTCTGGCGCATTGACCATGGCATATATTTCTCCATTTTGTGGATTCATGACAATGATTTCCACAGTTTTCGCCTGCTTTTTTTCCAAAAGTGTGTAGGCAGCCTGATTGGCATACTTCATAATATTCAGATCCAGACTGGTGGTAAGCGTCCATCCAGACACTGGTTCCACACGATCTTCAGCTCCATTCTTGATTTCCGTTCCGCTTGCCGTGGTCATGGTAAGAATGGAACCGTCAATCCCCTTCAAATATTTTTCATAGGACACTTCTAACCCTATAATGCCCTGATTGTCACCACCAGTGAATCCAAGTACTTTGGAACCCAAGGCTCCGTATTGATAATAGCGCTTGTAATCTTCATCCACCGTTACCCCTGCCAACCGGTATTCTCGGATTCGATCTGACACTTCTTTGGGAACGTTGGATTTGATTTTTTCCCGGGACGATACTTTTTCCACTTTCTTCTGAATGGTTTCCTTATCCATTTCCAATTCTTTTGATAGGATTTCCACTACTCGTTCTGGCTCTTTGATCTGACTGTGTATGACGGAAATCGTAGACACCGACACATTTCCTGCCAGCAGATTTCCATTGCGATCCAGTATCTTCCCCCGTTCTGCTTTAATGGTTCTTTCTCGCTCGTGCAATTCCTTCGCAAGGGCACCATAGTGCTCTGCCTTATAAATCATAAGATAACCAAGCCTTGCGACCATTAACACAAGGAAAAGTGAAAATACAAAAAATACCAAAAACAAAGTTTGTCTTTGGTAAGTTCTGTGCCCCACAAGCATGCTGTCACCTCATAAAGAAAGTTGTATCTCTAGTAATGTATTAGAAAACGCAAGAAGTTATTACTCTTCTGTGACAGCTGCTCCTTCGGACGACGACTCTACTACCTCAGTTTCCGCTTGCGCTTCCTCTTCTTCTGTTTCTTCAGCATATAATCCAAGAAATGGAAGAATTTTTTTCATGATTTTAGACGCAAATTCCGTTGCATACGTACTATGCGCCTGATCTTCCACATGCGGTTGGTCTATGATAACATAAATTGCCGCTTGCGGATTTTCCGCCGGAACACACCCGATAAATGACACCAAATAGTTCCGATCCGTTACAGGACGTTTCTCTGCCGTTCCAGTTTTTCCTCCTATGGAATATCCTTTCACCTGTGCAGGAGATGCCGTTCCTTCTTCAACCGTCGCCTTCATTTGTTGGCGAATGGTCTTACTGGTAGACGCCGATACCGTTTTCTTTACTACAATCGGGTCCACTGTTTCTATCACTGCTCCATTTTCGTTTTGGATTTCCTTCACAATGTGTGGCTGATAATAATTCCCGCCATTGATCAGGGAACAAAAACCGGAAAGCATTTGTACCATGGTCACTGTCTGGGTCTGTCCAAAACTACTTGTAGCAAGCTCAACTGGATTTAACTGCTCTTCTGTATGAATCAACCCTGCGGTTTCTCCCGGAAGATCAATGCCAGTTTTCTGCCCAAAACCAAAAATTTTGTTGTATTTGCTAAAACGAGTTCTCTCTAGCTTGGCACCAATTTGCATCAGTGCACTGTTACAAGAATTCATCATACTCTCTTGTAATGAAAGATTGCCATGTCCCGAACGCACGGAACAATGAATCCTTACGCCTGCGACTTCCATTGCGCCTGCACAGCCAAAATAGTCACTGGCTTTAATCAACCCTTCATCCAATGCAGCCGCTACAGTAAATGGCTTATATGTGGATCCCGGTTCGTAGGCCGATGCCACACAGTAGTTCGACCACATAGACAACAGTTTTTCGCTTTTTGTCTTTTGATCCATTGCTGCAATCTCTTCCTCGGTGTACATATGACTCAGATCCTGCGGATCATTTAGATCATAGGTATTCTGAGATGCCATGGCAAGCACTTCACCATTGTTGGGATTCATTACCATAACTGCAATATTTTCTGCGCCAACATTTTTATTATACTTACGAATCTGATTTTCAATCACTCGCTGTACGTTGGCATCGATGGTAAGGATTACCGAATTTCCATTGGTGGCCTTCTTAACGGTACGCTGAAAATCCATGTCCGCATCAAAGTATCCATACTCACGGCCTGTTTTACCATTGAGTTTGTCATTGTAAGTTCCCTCAATACCATAGGTTCCTTGGTTATCCGAAGATGTGAACCCTACGATGTTACAACCAATGGTCTTAAGAGGGTATGCCCTTGTATATGTTTCTTCGAACCACACACCACCAATCAGCTTATTTTCCTTCTGCTCCTCGCGAAATCCTTTAATCTGATCTTCGGTAAGTTCTTTTAATCCATCCACATGTTGATACATGGACTGCGGATGCTCACTTATAATCTTGTCTATAACACTGATGTCAAACGCAAAATATTGCGCAATCTTACTCAGTGTCTCCTCCTTTATCTCTGGTTCATTCAAAAAAGTTCTTGGTTCAATAATAAGATTAAACTTACGAACACTGTGAGCCAGAATCGTATTGTTGCGATCCTTGATCGATCCACGCTGAAAATTTAAGACTGCGTTGGTATAGGATTGTTGCGACAATACCTTTTTCTTGTAGTCATCCCCACGATCACGATTGATCTGATAGATTTTCACAAGAAGTGCCACAAAAAGAATAAACACAAACACCAAAAAGATGAAGAGTGTTTTCTTCATCTCTCCTGTAAATACTTTGGGGCGCCTTCTTCTCTTGAACGTAATATGCCTTCTTCGAGTCGCCACTTACATTCCCCTTTCAGTCGCTATTTACCATGAAGACGTACCTGAGTACTCTTCTTACACTCGTATGTATACACTTGGTTGTTTTTTGCATTCTTCATACCAAGTTCTTCGGTTGCCTTTTCATAAATATTTGCTAAATCCACATCTTCTTCTAATTTCTGAAGTTGTGTGGCATTTTGTTTTTCCATTTCTACCAATTCATTTTCCAGTTGCACTACATGTTTTTTCATGTATGTTGTCTGAAACTGCAAACGAAGGTAAGAAAAGCACACCAAAAAAGCAATCGCAAACGTAAGAACAACCAAAACAACGGACACTTTGTCCATGCGTCGTTTTGCTGGTCTTGGCCTTCTCTGCGGCTGTCTTATCGGTTGTTTTTCAATTCGTCGTGCTGGCTCTGCGTGTAACTGTCTGGCCGCACTACCGTAAACATAACCTGTCGTTTGTCTTGCCATGAGACAACTCCTCCTACTTCATCTTTTCAAAAACTCTCAACTTTGCGCTCTTGGAGCGACTATTTACCAACAACTCTTCCTCCGTTGGAAGAATTGGTTTTCTCGTAACCACTTTTCCTTGTGATTCTTTTCCACATACACACACCGGAAAATTCGGTGGACATGTACATGGATTTTCCATCTCGCGAAAGAAATTCTTCACGATACGGTCTTCTAATGAATGGAACGTAATGATACAGAGTCTACCTCCATCATTTAATACTGACACCATATCCGTAAGCGTTTCCTGCAACACTTCCAACTCTCGATTCAACTCAATACGAATCGCCTGAAATGTTCGTTTCGCAGGATGTCCTTTGCCATTCTTCACCTTTGCCGGCATAGAAGCACGGATGATCTCCACCAACTCGCCTGTGGTTTCAATTTCTTTTTCCTGACGTTTCTGCACGATTCGTCTTGCGATACTCTTTGCAAAACGCTCTTCTCCGTACACTTTTATAACCTGATACAGCTTGTCCTCGTCATAGGTGTTGACAATATCCTTCGCCGTCATTGGTTGCGAACGGTCCATACGCATGTCCAATGGCGCATCTGCCATGTAGGAAAATCCTCGATCCGCCGTATCCAACTGATAGGACGACACGCCAAGATCCAACAGGATTCCATCAACGCCTGGTATATCTAACTCTGCCAAAACAGATTTTATGTGCTCATAGTTACTTTTGACGATGGTTACTTTATCGCCAAATTCCTTCAATCGTTCAGAGGATGCCGCGATGGCATCATCATCCTGGTCAATTCCGACAAATCTTCCTTCTGCCGATAACCGCTTACAGACTTCATACCCATGTCCAGCTCCTCCTAGTGTTCCATCCACATAGATTCCGCCTGGCTTTATGGAAAGTCCGTCTATGCATTCTTGCAACAATACAGATACGTGCTTGAATTCCATTTTTCAGCTCCCTCTCTTAATATGAAAGTCCGAATTCTGACATATGTTCAGCAATCTCATCGACATTCTCAAAGTCATCGTTCTCTTCCCAACGTTCCTTGCTCCAAATCTCGATCTTGCTCATCACGCCCACAAAAACAATGTCTTTTTCGAGACCAGCTGCTTCGCGCAACTTAGAAGGGATAAGGATACGTCCCTGTTTGTCCACATCACAGGGTGCAGCTCCTGCCATGAAGTATCTTTGTAATTTACGAGCTTCCTTGGTTCCCGGAAGTTCTTTTAACTGTTTGACGAAGTCCATCCACTCTTCTTCTGGGTATACGAACAAGCATCCATCCAAACCTAATGTAACGACAAAAGAATCCCCGAGAGGTTCTCTGAACTTCGCTGGGACGATCACTCTTCCTTTTGTATCGATACTGTGGTCGTACGTACCCATAAACATAGACTTCACCAACTTCCATTTTGTGAAGGATCTTTGCGCTCATTTATTTACGTGGCAAACCATTCTTCACCACTTCTCCCACCACTTCGTTCCACTTTCCTCCACTTCGCTCCACTTTTAACTAAATTTTACTCCACATTTGGGATAAAAGCAAGCATTTTTTTGACACAGTTTTGCCTCAAACCTACGATTTTACGTCATTTGCGCCCATTCACAGCACAACATCTTGTGATTCGCGCAAAAAAACACCACATCTCGTACAAGATGTGGTGTTTTGAATTTTTTTATATTTTTTTAAGTTTTTAGTGGGGATTCATGCTATATCCTCCGTAATACTCTGTCCTTTTTCTCTATTCTTCTAGCAATGCTCTCTCCCTCGCCTTCACTCGAAGCACAATCCAAGTCACAACTCCAACCACTGCAATCACTGCCGACAACATCTGTGACACTGCAATTCCCGTGGAACCAATCTGCAACTGGTCGGTACGAAGACCTTCAATCCACACACGACCAAGAGCATATCCCACCATATATAGGATAAAAATCTCTCCGTCAAATTTCTTTCTTGTGGTAAATACCAAAATCAAAATCAATACAATGACATTCCACATAGATTCATAGAAAAAAGTAGGGTGTACTTGAATGTACTGGACGCCATCAATGGTCTGCATGTTTGCCTGCATGGTTTCTGTGATACAAGAAGGATTTACATCACTGACTTTCAGCCGCATTGCCAATAAGCTATTGGTATACTCACCAAATGCTTCTCGGTTAAAGAAATTACCATATCGCCCAATGATCTGGCCCAATATCAAACCTCCAACTGCTGTATCCGCCATGAGAAAGAAATTATACTTTTTAATTTTGCAATATATTATAGCAGTCAGAATAGCTGCAATCACTGCTCCATAGATTGCCATTCCGCCACCACGAACATTAAAGACCTGCAACAAATTATCTTTGTAGTCCTTCCAACTAAATGCCACATAGTACACACGAGCACCGATAAGGGAAAAAATAATGGCATACAATGCAAAATCCATGTATAACTCTTTGTCCTGTCCGGTTCTCTTTGCCTGCCAAAACGCCAAACTCAATCCGGCCAACATACCAAGTCCGATAATAATGCCGTAGCAAGCAATGGTAAAACCACCGATGGTAAAGCCTTTTGGTAAATCCGCTATGTTAATCCCAATATTGGGAAATGAAATATCCATTCCGTTCATGTTTGTTTCCTCCAAGTTTTATAAAATCTATTTGTCATTTTATCATATATGACAGAATCAAACAAGTCCCTTCGGGGCTCATTCCCAAATCTCTTATTTATTCATTCGCCCCTTCGGGGCTCATGACGTTTCGCTCGCAGATACGAAGAAGTAGGAAAATAATACGCGACACCTTCGGTGTCACAGTTAGATAAAAAAATTGCCCTCTTGCAAGCAAGCTTGCGAGGACAATTCTTTATCTGACAGGCGCTACGCGCCACGTATTATTTTCCTACTTCGTGCCTTCTCGCTCTGTCACACGTTGAATCTGAACAGTACTACATCGCCGTCTTGTACAACGTATTCTTTTCCTTCGGAGCGAACTAAGCCTTTTTCTTTGGCTCCGTTATAGCCACCATTTTCTACCAAGTTTTCGTAACTTACTACCTCGGCACGGATGAATCCACGTTCGAAGTCGGTGTGGATTTTTCCAGCTGCCTGTGGTGCCTTGGTTCCTTTTGTGATGGTCCATGCTTTTGTTTCCTGCTCGCCACTGGTCAGGTAACTAATCAAGCCAAGCAAACGATAACTTGCACGGATGAGTTTTTCCAAACCGGATTCGGAAAGTCCCAAATCCTCTAAGAACATTTTTTTCTCGTCGTCATCCAGCTCTGCGATTTCCTGCTCGATCTGAGCGCAGATAACAAATACTTCGGAATTCTCTTCTGCCGCAAACTCGCGTACTTTTGCCACCTGAGCATTGGACACTCCGTCGTCTGCCAAGTCGTCTTCTGCTACGTTTGCTGCATAGATTACTGGTTTTGCAGTCAACAAATTGTAATCGCTGAACCACGCTTCTTCATCCTCATTCAAGAGCTCAAAGTTCTTTGCCAAATGACCCTCTTCCAAGAAATCTTTCAGACGATTTAACATTTCCACTTCGCCTGCCAACTTTTTATCCGCTCTTGCTGCTTTTACACTTTTCGCAATTCGACGCTCCAAAATTTCAACGTCGGAGAAAATCAATTCCAGATTAATGGTTTCGATGTCTCTCAATGGATCGATGCTTCCGTCTACATGGACGATATTGCTATCTTCGAAACAACGAACCACATGTACGATGGCATCTACTTCACGGATATTGGACAAGAACTGGTTTCCAAGTCCCTCTCCTTTGGAAGCTCCTTTTACCAATCCTGCGATATCTACGAATTCAATTACCGCTGGTACGGTCTTTGCTGAGTTGTGCATTTTAGAGAGCACATTCAGACGCTCGTCTGGCACTGGTACAACTCCTACATTTGGATCAATGGTACAGAATGGGTAGTTTGCCGATTCTGCTCCCGCCTTTGTCAAAGAATTAAATAATGTACTTTTTCCTACATTTGGAAGTCCAACGATTCCCAACTTCATGTTCTTAACCTCTTTTCCTACATAGCCTTGTCTATGTATATATTACTTTTCGTATTCACTTAATATTTTATGAAAACATTTTACATTTTCTTTCACATCACCATTAAACACACGTGTTCCTGCCACCACCACATTGGCACCAGCATCCAAAACCTCACGTACGTTTTCCAAATCCACGCCACCATCAACTTCAATATCTACATCCAGATTATTCTCATTGATATACTGGCGCAAGCGCTCAATCTTTCCATAGGTATCGCGACGAATCTTTTGTCCACCATATCCTGGCTCTACGGTCATCACAAGCACCGTATATACTTTGTCTAAAACCGGTAATATGGCATCAATATCTGTTCGTGGCTTGATTGCCACAGCTGCCTTTTTACCATAACTTAAAATCTCATCGATGGTGGCCTCAAGATCTTCACATGCCTCCACATGAACGGTAATTCCATCTGCCCCCGCTTCTGCCACATCGCGGATATAACGAATCGGTTCATGAATCATCAAATGCACATCAAAAAATGCATCCACACACTTACGTATTCCTGCTATTGTCATTATTCCAAATGCGATATTCTGCACAAACATACCATCCATAATATCAATATGAATGTAATCTGCCCCAGCCTCTGTAACCGTTACAAGTTCTTCCCCCAATCTGGATACATCAGCCGCAAGTATCGACGGTGATAATTTGTAAGTCATATAAATACCTAACCTTTCATTAGTTATATCTGCGCTTTTCCCACTCCCCAAGTTCTTCGTACATTTGAACATAATTGTCGTACCGCACAGAACTAATCTTCCCTTGCGAAAGCGCTTCTTTTACCCGACAATTCGGTTCATGCGTATGAGTGCACCCCATAAAACGACACTCCCCTTCATACGGGATGAATTCGGTAAAATAATTTCTAAGTTCTTCTTTTTCCATCTCTGGCACTTTCAAAGAACTAAACCCCGGTGTATCAAAAAGATACGTTTTTTCTCCGATACAAAACAGTTCCGAATGTCTGGTGGTGTGTTTTCCACGTCCAATCTTCTCACTGATTTGTCCAGTTTTCGATGCCGCTTCCGGATAAATCTGATTTAAAATACTGGATTTTCCCACTCCGGAAGGTCCTGCCAATACTGTAGTCTTTCCGGCCAACACTTCATTCAACTTGTCCATTCCAATGTTTTCTTTGCTACTTACAGAAAGCACCCGATTGACACATTTTTCATATATTTCTACTAACTCGCGTTCTTCCTCATCCGAAACAATGTCTTGTTTATTAAAACAAATTACTGTCTCAATCCCCTGCATTTCCATCATCACTAGAAATCGGTCCAAAAGATTCAAATTCGGTTGCGGATCTGCCATAGCAAACACCACAACTGCCTGATCTACGTTAGCCACTTCGGGACGAATCAGCATATTCTGCCGCGGCACAATATGCTGAATGTTCCCAAGCTGCTTCTCTTCTGATGTCACTTGAAGCAGCACATTATCTCCTACCAATGGCTTTACTTTATCCTTGCGAAACCCGCCTTTTGCCTTGCATTCGTAAAGAACCATTCCTGACTCCGTCTCGCAATTTACATAGTAAAATCCAGCAATTCCTTTTATAATTTTCCCTTCACGTTCCATTACTCAGAAACCCTCGTAAATGTCGCTGTATAACTGGCCACTTCAACACCATCTTTATACACCGTTACGGTTCCCGCGTTCGCACTGGTTCCTTCAATATCATCCAATGCCAATGGGAATTCGTGATAGCTCATGCTCTGCTCTTTCAAAGTCTTCTGTGCTCCATCTTGTGTCAACACAATCTTAATAACTGCCGCTGGATCTGTCTCATATTCAAATGGATTCGCGATTCCACCTGCCACAGAACCTACATAGCGATACGTCTCTGCTGGTCCAAGACTGATTGTCACATCAATACTTGTTCCTTCTTCCACCTGCTTACCACTAGCTACACTCTGTACACACACACGATTCTTCTGAATCGAGGAATAATTACTTGTCTCGGCACCATACTTTAAGCCAGCATTTGCAAGTGCTTTCTTTGCCTGTTTTCTCGTAAGCCCCATCAGATTTGGTACGGTTGCATACTTGGTTTCCTCTCCCTTACTCTGATAAATCGTAATGGTAGCGCCTTTATCTACTTTCTTTCCAGCAGCTGGCTTAGTATAAGCAACCTTACCAATCTCCACGCTGCTATATGCGTCCTCACCTTGTTTTACCTTGAAGCCTTTTTCCTGCAATTTTGTAATGGCATCCGTAACACTCTCACCCGTTGTATCTGGCACGCTAATCTTTTCTACACCAGAACTAACAATTATTTCAATTGTGGATCCAGCAGGCACCGTGGTTCCTGCAATTGGATTTGTACGAATAACACTTCCTTTGGCAATGTCATCCGAAGGCTCCTCGATGATTGTATACTTAATATCCTCATTATCCAACTCTGTTGTTACATCGTCTTTTACACGATCCGCAAAATCAGGAAGCATATATCCTTCATCTGCGTTGATTCCCGGCACCGCGGTAGCCACCACTGGATTATCGCCATTCTGAGTATTGGTATTGGCAGCACTGCCCCACAATCCAATAAAGCGTCCCAGCATATAAATGATTACCAATCCGATGATAATTGCCACTGCAATACTACCGAACACAAGAGCTTTTTCAAGTTTTGGATCAACGTCTCCTTCATCCTCATCATCCTCTGGTTGTGGTGCCACAGCCACAGGCTCGCTTTCAGAAACCGGCGCAATTCCACCACGGGATGCCCTTTTTATTATTTCCACATCCGTCTTGGACATGAATTTTGTACCATCATCTTCGTATAATGTTCCAATCACACCATAATCTCCACTTGGATTCTGAAGGAACATTTTCAAATCCGCAATAAGCTCTGCTGCGCTTCCATAACGAAGCTCTGTCTTTTTCTGCATACACTTGCTTACGATATTGCTAAGTCCCTTCGGAATCGTGGCGTCCATCGCAGCCAATGGTGTCGCATCATCTTGTATGTGGGACAATGCAATTGCCACAGCGCTTTCTCCTGTATATGGCAATATTCCACTAATCATCTCATACATTGTAACACCAAGAGAATATACATCACTTTTCTCATCGCTATAGCCACCACGCGCTTGCTCTGGCGAAATATAATGAACGGACCCCATAGCATTGGCTGTAATTGTATTGGAACTTGCCGCTTTGGCAATACCAAAATCCGTCACTTTTGCTGTTCCATCTCGAGCAATCAAAATATTCTGTGGCTTAATATCACGATGAATAATATTGTTGCGATGTGCAGCATCCAATCCATTTGCAATCTGAAGTGAAATTCCCACTGCTTCTTTTACTGTGAGTTTCCCTTTTTCCTCAATGTATTTTTTCAGCGTAATACCTTCTACCAGTTCCATGACGATATAGTACATACCATTTTCTTCACCTACGTCATAAATACTAACAATATTCGGATGTGTCATACCGGCAACCGCCTGTGCCTCACCACGGAATTTGGTAACAAACTTCGTATCTTCACTGTATTCCTGTTTTAATACTTTTACTGCAACAAAACGATTCAGACGATGACATTTGGCACGAAACACATCTGCCATTCCACCGCTTCCTACTTTTTCTAATATTTCATATCTGTCACTTATTATCGTTCCTACACTAATCAAAATGAATTCCTCCATTCTATCCATACTTGTGGCAATTTCATTTCTCTCACCATTACATACTATATACGAACTAAAACAACACTAATATTATCTTTTCCCCCAGCCTGATTTGCTTCCTCTACCAGACGCTCTCCGACTGTCTTCATATCATCGATATGATTCTTAATTATTTCCTCAATTCTATTGTCCTCCAACATGTTAGACAATCCATCTGAACACAACAAAAGCACGTCCCCTTCGGTCACATTTATTTCAAAACAATCTGCTTTCACAGATTTGTTCGTACCTAGAGCTCGTGTAATAATATTTTTATTGGGGTGTGTACGCATATCTTCTTTCTGGATTCTTCCTGACTGAACCATCTCTTCTACCAATGAATGATCCACCGTCACCTGCTGGAGACTATCCTTATACACGTACAGTCGAGAGTCTCCCACATTAATAACGTAAGCCATCTCTCCCAACACCGAAGTAGCCACAATCGTTGTCCCCATACCTTCTAAATTGGTGTCCGTCATAGACATTTGGTACACCTTTTCATTGGCAGCGGAGACTGCTTGCTCGAAAATCCCAATCGGTGTTACTTTTGTACTTTTTTCAATCTGTGACACCACCTCTTCTACACACATTCGTGAGGCAGTATCTCCTGCATTGTGACCACCCATTCCATCGGCCACAACAAACAGATTAGGGAAACTTCCTACTGCATCTTGTGCGCAGAACACATAGTCCTGATTCGCATTTCGCGTGCGTCCCGTATCTGTTATAGAAAATGTTTGCACAGTTTGACCTCCTTAGTCCGAGTTGGTCTGTTCCATATATTGGTTACGCAACTGACCACAGGCAGCATCGATATCGCTCCCCATCTCTCTTCTTATAGTAACATTTATTCGATTTTTTTCAAGTATTATTTTAAAATCTCTAATGTTTTCTTCTTTTGAACGATGACATTTTCTTTCTTTCACTTCATTCAGTGGAATTAAATTAATATGACAATTGAGTCCATGACATCGATTTGCAAGCTCTAAGGCATGGGCTTTTCCGTCATTCACTCCATCAATCATGCTGTACTCAAAGGTAATTCGCCGCCCCGTATATTGAGTATATTCTCGACAAATCGAAAAAATCTCTTCGATGGAATATTTTTTTGCCACCGGCATGGTCTGTCTTCGGATTTCATCATTTGGTGCATGAAGACTAATCGCCAATGTGATCTGCAATTTTTCTTCCATCAATCTTCGAATCTGGTCCACCAAACCACAGGTGGAAACGGTAATATTTCTCTGACTGATATTGATTCCTTTGTCACTAGACAAAAGACGAATAAATTTCAGCAAATTATCATAATTATCTAGGGGCTCTCCCATGCCCATAACAATGACATTGGACACCCTCTCCTTGGTTTCTCGTTGAATTTCATAAATCTGAGAAAGCATTTCTCCTGACGTCAAGCTTCGTTTCAGCCCCGACAACGTGGAGGCACAAAAGGTACATCCCATACGACAACCAACCTGGGACGATATACACACACTATTGCCGTGATGGTATTTCATCCAAACACTTTCCACCAGACTCCCATCTGCCATGGAAAACAGGTACTTCGCTGTATCGTTTTTCTTGGAAACCTGTTTCTTCACAATCTGCACACCAGATATGTAGTATTCCTGGGACAGTTGTTCCAAAAATTTCTTGGACAAATTTGTAATCTGCGAAAAGTCTGTCACTTGCTTTTTGTGAACCCACTCAAACAGCTGCTTTCCGCGAAAGGCTTTCTCGCCATATTTTTCTGCAATACCGATCATTTCTTCCTCGGTAAAGCTCCTCAAATCCATCTGATCCATATCAATTCTTCCTAAACTTTGCAATAAAAAATCCATTTCCTTCTTGTATCCCCGGAAGGATCTGAAGCATTCCCTGCTCCGTCATTTTGTTTCTCAACTCTTCCGGCAAACAATCATTTAGACTCACCGGCATCAGTGACAAATGTTCTGCAATCCACCGGGCATTCTCTTCATTTTCTGCAGGATTTACGGTACACGTACTATAAATCAGCGTTCCACCCGGTTTTAGCATTGTCACTGCTGCTTCTACGATCCGTCGTTGCAATTCACACAACTCTTTCGCATTGTCCACTGCACTATATTTTATCTCAGGCTTTCTTCCAATGACGCCAATTCCCGAACATGGTACATCTGCGATGATAACATCCGCTTTTTCTCGCCACTGTTCGTCTGGCACCTGGCCATCCCAAACTTTTACTTCCAAGCCCACTGCTTTCAATCGTTTTGCATTTTCTTCGATTCGTGCAACTTTTCCTTGGGATACATCTCTAGCGCTTACCACACCATTTCCCTTCAAAAGATCCGCCGCATGAAGCGCTTTCCCACCAGGACTACTACACACATCAATCACTGTGTGACCTGGCACAATTCCAGAAATCACCACAGGCAACATGGAACTTTCATCCTGTATGGTATAATGTCCTTCCGCAAAGCCCGGAAGGGTATCTACCCGGTCAAAACCACGAATATGAAAAGCATTTTTCACATATCGACAAGGCTCCACTTCAACTTCTGCCTGCATCAACTCTTCTCGAACCAGCTCTGCTGTCGCATTCATGGACTGAACACGAATGGTAACCGGATTGTCTTCATAAAAGGAAGCAAGCATTTTTTCTGTTGTCTTTTTCCCATATCCCTTTAACAACAGTTCCACCAATTCTTCTGGCACAGCATAGGCAAACGCCAATTTTGCTTGTTCCGTTTTACAAGCAGCTAGCAGCTCCTTTTGCAAACTTTCTTTGTCTTCCCGTGCCACATTTCGCAAAACACCATTGATAAATCCACTTAATTGATGAAACTTCTTTTTCTTCGCCAACTTGACCATTTCATTACACGTAGCCGAGTCTGGAATCGAATCCATATACCAAAGTTCATATACACCCATTCGCAATATGGTTCGCACCACCGGCTTCATTTTCTTCACTGGCGTTTTGGAAAAAGAATCAATCACTCGGTCCAATTGAACCGCTCGTTCAATCACACCATAGGAAACGCGTCGCAAGAAACTTCGTTCTTGTTTTGTTAACGATTTTTCTTCTGAAGACACGATTCGATGAAAGATTTCATCGCTGTGCCCTCCCCGCTCTAACGTTTCAAAGGCGATGTCAAATACTGCTTTCCTCACACTGTTCTCCTATCTGAACCTGCATACCACGCAGGAAATCTCCCGCATTCATACGTTTCTTGCCTTCCAGCTGGATTTCCAACAGACGAAGTAATCCGTCCCCTGTCTGGATGCTAAAACTATTTTTCTCTACTTCCGCTACTGTACCCTGGGCCGCATCGGTATTTCGATCCACCACTTCCGCTTTCCAGATTTTCATCATTTTTCCGCGGAAATAAGTATAGGCACTCGGCCAGGAATTCAGCCCTCTTACATACTGTTCCAGTCGCTTCGCATCCCAGGAAAAATCAAGTTTCCCTAGCTCTTTTGTCAGCATCTTGGCATAGGTGCTTTTTTCATCATCCTGAGGAGTAGGCTCTAACGCCCCTTCCTCTGCACGTCGCAATGTCTCAAGAATCAATGGTCCTCCCAGCTTAGATAGGCGATTGAACAAGCTCTCTCCTGTCTCTTCTGGACCAATAACAACTTCTTCTGTCAGCAACATATCTCCTGTATCCAAGCCCTCATTCATCTGCATGGTTGTGATACCAGTCTTCTCATCACCTTCCAGAATCGACCACTGAATCGGTGCTGCACCACGCCATCTTGGCAGCAGAGATGCATGGACATTAATACAACCGTACTTTGGCATATCCAGTATCTCTTTGGAAAGAATCTGTCCAAATGCCACTACAACCATGACATCACAAGGAATGTCTCGTAATACCTCTACAAATTCCGGATCCTTTACCTTTTGTGGGGTGTAGACAGGAATCTCATGGGCCACAGCCACTTCTTTTACTGGTGTAAATACCAACTTCCCACTACGTCCTCTGGCTTTATCCGGTTGCGTTATCACCGCTGTTACCGTATGCTCTTCCGATTCAATCAATGCTTCCAATACCGGAACTGAAAAATCCGGTGTTCCCATAAAAATGACGTTCATGCGCGCCTCCTTATTCTTCTTCTGCCGTTACATCCACCAGCTCACCCTCTACTTTTTCCACATAAAGGTGACCGTCCAGATGTTCAATCTCATGAATCAAGGCTCTCGCCAAAAGCTCCTCGCCCTCGATTTCATATTCATTCATTTCCTCATCAAACGCTCGCACACGAACAATATTTGGTCGGGTCACAATACCAGCTTTTCCTGGCACACTGAGGCATCCCTCACTGCCACGCTGTTCTCCCTCTGTGTGAATAATCACTGGATTGATGAGAACAATCGGACTATCCTGTTCTGCCGTTACATCGATGACGGCAATTCTCTTTAATACTCCAATCTGTGGGGCAGCCAAACCAACACCATCTGCCTCGTACATTGTCTCCAACATATCATCGATTAGCTCCCGGGTTTTCTCTGTTATTTCCTTCACTTCTTTTGCCTTTTTGTTTAAAATCTCGTCACCAATTTCACGAATATTTCTGAGTGCCATGATGTTCCTCCATTCTTTCCAATGTCATTCTTTTAATCTACTTCATATTGTATATAACAGGAATACGCTTCCTGGTCTATATTCTGAATCAACTGCTCTTTTACTTCTAGTATCGCGTCCAACGTCTCCGTTTTTACATAAAAACTCACTTGAAACCGGTCTTTTAATCGTCTTGCCGCCTCCTCCGAAGGACCTACGATTGTAACCTGTCCCCGAAACTTCTTCTGAATCAATGCTTTCATCGCCTCTGCACACTGCATGCCGCGCTGCTTATTTTCGCAAGACACTTGTATAGTAAGCAGAGCATAACATGGCGGATATTTTAACATACGCCGGTATGCCAATTCATTTTCATAAAAAATCTCCGCATTCTGGGCTTTCACACTTTCAATGACATAGTGCTCCGGTTTGTAGGTCTGAATGATAACCTCGCCCTGCTTCTCCCCTCTGCCTGCTCGCCCACTGGCCTGCATAAGAAGCTGAAAGGTTCGCTCACTGCTGCGATAATCATTTTCAAACATGCTCATATCTGCCGCTAGGGCTGCCACCAATGTGACGTTAGGAAAATCGTGTCCCTTTACGATCATTTGTGTGCCGATCAGGATATCTGCCTTCCCTTCTCGGAACCCGGACAACACGCTTTCATGACCATGTTTTCCCGAAGTAGTATCCGCATCCATTCGCAAAATCTTCGCGGTAGGAAACTGACGCCTCAACATCTCTTCGACTTTCTGGGTACCTAATCCAAAAGCAGCAATATACGGAGAGCCACATTCTGGACATTTTTCCGGCATTCTACTGGCATGTCCACAATAATGACATACCAACGAATCCACCTCGCCCACATGATTTTTGTGGGCTGTCATTGATACATCACAATGAGAACATTGTAACACATTTCCGCAATTTCTACAAGAAACAAAACCAGCATAGCCTCTTCGATTGATAAAAAGCATAATCTGCTCTTTCTTCTCCAATCGTTCCTGTATCTTTGCCTGTAACAAGCGACTAAATACCGAACGATTTCTTGCCTTTAATTCTTCTCGCAGATCCACGATATGAATATGCGGAAGTCTTGCATCTCCAGCACGTTTTGTAAGACGATGTTCTTCATATCGCCCTTCCTTGGCAGCGAGATAACTTTTTACCGACGGCGTCGCCGAGCCAAAGACCACACTGGCGCCAGACTGCTGTCCGCGAAAAAGAGCAACTTCATCGCTATGATACTTCGGTGTCCCCTCACTGATATAGCTGCTTTCATGCTCTTCGTCAATAATAATGATTCCCAATCGTTCAAAAGGCGTAAACAACGCAGAGCGCGGACCAATCATAATGTCCACTTCTCCATTTTTTGCTCGTTCGTACTGATCGTAACGTTCCCCTTCCGAAAGCCGGGAATGAAGGACGGATACCCGTTCTCCAAACATTGCCCGAAATCGAGACACCGTCTGAAAAGTCAAGGCAATCTCCGGAATCAGTACGATTCCCTGCTTACCTTCTTCCAACACCGTCTTCAACAAACGAAGATACACTTCCGTCTTGCCACTGCCTGTAATTCCATACAGAAGATAATTGTTTCGTTTTCCTTGGCGATAATCCACGGAGAATTTATCCACCATTTGCTGTTGTTCCTCGTTTAAGACTTTTTCCATCCATGTATGGGAGGTGGTTTCCTCCAATGGATTGCGATATTTTCGCTCCCTTGTAACCGTAATGACTCCCTCTTTTACCAAGCTATCCACCACAGGTTTCTTTATCTGATACTTTGCATCTGCTAAACGCCTTGTAATGGTTCCACCTTCCGCAAGCATCCCCTTGATCAAGCGTACTTTCGCTGCATAATGCTTTCTCTCATATTCATGAAGAATGTCCATGATCTGGCTTTTTTCCATAGCAAAATTAAGCCAGTGTTCTTCCACTGACTTAATCTTTTTCTTGATAGGCAATACGGTTTTCAACGCCTCATTCATCGTGGAGCCATAGCGTTCACGAATGAATCCGGCAATCTGCAACAACTGCCCTTCCACAGACACTTGTTTTTTCTCCACCGTAAGTATTTCTTTCATGCGATCCACATCAAATGCCGGTTGGTCCGTAATATTCATCACAAAACCGCCAAGCACACGATTTCCTCTTCCGAAAGGAACCTTTACGGGTGTTCCAATCTGAACAGAAGAAATAAGTGACTCCGGAATTCGATATTGATAGGTTTTATCCAGTGCTTCCACGCTAATATCAACGATCACATCTGCGTACACTACATCACTACCTTTTCCACCACTTCATCCATGTGCATACCACGAGAGCCCTTAATCAAAACCCAGTCTCCTTGCTGTAAGATTCCTTTCAAAAAGACTGCTGCCTCTTCATTGTCCGCACATACTTTGGTTGGTATATCTGAATGTTCTTCAATTTCTTTGCATATATAACCAGCGCCTTCACCAACGGTTATCACATAAGAAAGTTTCTTTCCCTTTTCCGCCTCTTGCAAAATGAACTTACCGATGCCGCGGTGCAATTCTTCCATCTGCTCACCAAGTTCCAGCACATCACCCAGCACTACAATCTTTGCCCCCTTTTCATCATAATCAAAAAGGGCATCAATGTTGCTGTTAATGGAATCCGGGCTGGCATTATAGGTATCGTCGATGACATGATATCCATGACAATCCTTCCGCTCCCCACGCATAGAAAACGGACGGTACTCTTTCAACGCTGTGGCAGCTTTCTCCAAATCCACACCGTATTGCTCGCATAATGCTAGCGCAATAATGGCATTGTTGACGTTATGTCCACCCATAACAGACAATTCCACCTGACAACTCTCCTTGCCATGATACACGAATTTCTGTCCATTTTCCGTCACCTGAATATCCGATGCTGTAATGGGACACAGATTTTCTGTTCCATAAAAAATCGTCTCACACTCTGCCACACAGGAATCATACGGAATATTCGCATTTGACAATTCTTTCAAATCACCATTTCCGCACACATACATTTTTCCTTGGTGAGAACTTCCCACATACTTTACAATATGACCTTTTTCAAAGGCTATCGCCTCGCGGCTACCAAGATTTCCAATGTGGGACACACCGATATTCGTCACAACTGCTGTTTGTGGTTTTGCGATTTCTACCAATCGTGCCATTTCTCCTGGCATACTCATTCCCATTTCAAAGATTGCAAGCTCTGTTGTCTCATCGATATGGAACATCATAAGCGCCACACCGATTTGGCTATTGAGGTTTCCAATGGTTTTTAACACCTGATACTTCGTTGCTAAAACGGTGCTGACCATTTCTTTTGTGGTTGTCTTTCCTACACTTCCTGTTATGCCAATGACTGGGATATCGAATTGACTTCGATACCATGCCGCCAACCTTTGAAGCGCCTCAAGGGTATCCTCAACATAGATAACCGTACCAGCTTCTCCATATTCTTTCTTTGCGGAAAATGTCGCCGCCCCCGCCTGTACTACATCCGGGATAAACCGGTGAGCATCCACGCGCTCGCCAATGATGGGCACAAACAATGTCTCTGGTTTTGCTTCACGAGAATCTGTCACCACATTGGTTATTCTCATATCCACATCGCCACAAAGCAAAGTTCCACCAGTTGCTTCTATTACATCTTTTATACAAAATGAAATCATCGTCTTCTCCAATTTAACGAATTCTTATTTGTTCGCAATTACATCTGCCATTTCAAAACGTCCTTCTGTCTTTCCTTTCAAGAACTTCGCCGCTGCCACTGCACCCTTTGCAAATACTGCTTTGCTATATGCAGTATGGGAAAATGTAATTACTTCGTCTGTTCCTGCAAAAATCACATCATGATCACCAACGATGGTACCGCCACGAACAGCACTGATTCCCAACTCTTTCTTGTCTCGTTTTTCTCTCTTCTGAGAACGATCATAGACATACTCATACTGTCCATCCATGGCTTCATTAATGGAATCCGCCAATGCCAGTGCCGTTCCCGAAGGTGCATCCACTTTCTGGTTGTGATGCTTCTCTACAATCTCAATATCAAAGCCTTCTGGCGCAAACACCTTTGCCGCTTCTTGCAACAAGCGCAATAGCGTATTTACTCCAAGAGACATATTGGCTGACTTCAATACAGCAAATTTATCTACCGCTTTCTCGATTTTTGCCAACTGCTCTTCGTCATATCCTGTAGTACATAACACAGCAGGCAATTTCTTTTCTTCACAATACGCAAGCAAATCATCCAAAATCTTTGGAGTTGAAAAGTCAATCAAAGCATCTGCCTCTACATCACAGTCTTTAATGGATGAAAAAATAGGATAACTTTTTGTTCCGTCATCTACAATATCAATTCCTGCCACAATTTCTGCTTCTGGATCCTGTGCCACAATACTAGAAATCATGGTTCCCATGGCACCATTGCAGCCACTCATAATAATCTTTGTCATGTCGTACTTCCTTTCTACATCATGCCGTTATTTTACTTCCATTCCTACGCGTCTCATCTCTTCTGCCAATCTCGCTGCATTTGCATCTTCCATCTCAGTAAGAGGTGCACGGAGAGAACCAACATTCATTCCCATGAGATTCATTGCTTTTTTCACTGGAATTGGGTTCACTTCACAGAACAACGCATCGATCAAATCATAATATTTTAACTGAAGGTCTGTACTTGTTTTCGTATCTCCATTGTAGAAAGAAGCCACCATATCGTGTGTCTCCTGTGGAAGGATGTTGGAAAGTACAGAGATAACACCTTTACCACCAAGGGAAACCACTGGTACAATCTGATCATCATTACCGGAGTACAAGTCTACTTCTACATTCTCTTTTTTCGCCCAAGCAAGTACATTTGCCACTTCGGAAAGATCACCTGTAGCATCTTTTACACCGACGATATTTTCCACATCACGGCAAAGAGATACAACGGTCTCTGGCATAATTTTCACGCCTGTTCTTCCTGGGATATTGTAAAGAAGAATTGGAATATTTACTGCATTTGCAATTTCTGTAAAATGTGCTTTCAAACCATTCTGAGTACATTTATTATAATATGGAGTAACTACAAGAAGTCCGTCTGCCCCTGCTTTCTCTGCCTCCTGGGAAAGGTATACTGCAGATGCTGTACAGTTCGAACCGGTTCCTGCGATTACTGGAATTCTCTTTTTTGTTACCTCGCAACAGAAACGAATGCATTCCAAATGCTCTTCATTGCTCAGTGTGGATGCTTCTCCTGTTGTTCCACAGATAATAATTGCATCGGTGGAATTGGCAATCTGAAATTCAATAATCTCCTCTAATTTTGCATAGTTTACGCTTCCATCTGCGTTCATTGGAGTAACGAGAGCTACTCCTGCTCCTGTAAATAGTGACATAATTTTTCCTCCATTCATTTTGCTTTGTATTCGTTGTTCACGGGCTGCGCCACAATATTTAAAGGCGACATCCCAATTGATATGGAAATGCCGCCTTAAAGTTCAGTCATTGTTTGTAGCACTCCATCTAAAAGATGACAGTCATATGCCTCTTAAACATATGCCCAGGCAAACAGCTTCAGGTCACTGTTCCCTTCGGCAGACTTTCCTTTCCTAAACCATCGTCTGTGTAACCTGACACATCAGGAAAAATACTGATAAAGTCCGCGCCTCTACTCTTTGTTTATTTACTTGTCTATCATCATAACACTTCCTTGCGGATTGGTCAAGGATTTCTAGCAAATTTCCGAAACCTCATCCACATAAGCTCGGATTTGATCCGGAAGCTTCGCTCCTGTGATGATTAATTTCTTATAATCTCCTTGAATCCGAAGAAGGTCCTCTACGTCATCTGCTGTCAATATATCCAAATCGATCAGTCCAAGAAGCTCATCGAGAATAATCACATCACTCTCTCCGGTCTCCAAAACTTTTTTTGAAAAATTGAAACCATTTAAAATATTTTGCTTCTCTTCTTCCTGCGCTTCATCGGATAAGTCACAATAATTGCTTTCACTCTTATCAAAACGGAAAATTTTCACATCTGGTTCCAAACGCTCCAACACTTGGAACTCATCTGCCACTTTCCCTTTCAAAAATTGAATCATTGTGATTCTCTGCCCATCCTGTAATTCTCTAAGTGCCTGACCAACTGCCGCCGACGTCTTTCCCTTACCATCTCCGTAAAAGATCTGGACAATTCCTGTATCCATCGCCATTAACACCTCTCTTTAGTCTTTATGCCCCACTTTTGACATATTTATTGCAACTATGAGAATTAATGTACCACAATTCTTCCATTATAGCAAGCAAAAGATCATATAATATTTAGATTTCATCTTCCTTTTCTACCACTGGCTCCTCCGACGCCGCTACAATCGCAGACATCTCGTCAATATGCTCCAGTTTACTCACTGAAATCTCATATGCAACTCTCGTTTCAAAGGAATCCTCATCCAACTTCTTCTGATATTCTCTACTCTGGATGCGTCCCCAAAGTTGAATGTGCTCGCCCACTTGAAAACCATCTGCAAAACGCGCATTTCTCCCCCAGCAGATACATGGAATGTAGTCCGACTTACCATACGGACGATTCACCGCCAAGAGAAGATCCGCAATCTCACGCCCTAAAGGCGTCTTTCTATATACGGGTGGTTTGCAAATGTACCCATCCAAAAATATGTAATTTGGTTTCTCGCTTTCCATCTCCTCTTCATCCACTCTCAGATCACGCACAAACACAGAAAGCACCAAGCGATTGCGGCTTTCCTCATGACGATTGTAGGAACGAAACTGACCACATGCCTCAATATATTTTCCACGATAATCCTTAGATACATCAATCAGACGTTCTGAAATCATAAGTGGAATTGTGTCATACACGTTACTCAATCGTCTTACCGAGAGATGCACCACATAAAATCCCTCACCATAGACCTCATGGCTGAATGTGAATTCACTGGTCACTTCGCCATAAACATTTACCTGATTGTTTCCTAATACCTTATCTGTCATCATATATGACCCCCTTTGTTTATTTGTCCGCTTTTCTTCCACGAACCTTTTTTACGCTTACAAAACTATTCTATGTTATTATTTTACTACTTAGAACCAAAAAAGTAAAATTTGCACAAAAAATTTTTTTGTGTTATAATGTAAAATTAGTGTTTGTTAAAAAGCACCGATTACCTGCAACGCAGGTTTGTATATTTTAATTATGAAAGGAAGATACTACAATGGTAACTACAAGAAATGACGTAAGAAACATCGCTATTATTGCTCATGTAGACCATGGAAAAACAACCATCGTTGATCAGCTGTTGCGACAAAGTGGCGTATTCCGTGCCAACCAGGAGGTT
Organism: Eubacterium sp.; assembly: GCA_045578325.1. Classification (GTDB taxonomy): domain Bacteria; phylum Bacillota; class Clostridia; order Lachnospirales; family Lachnospiraceae; genus Eubacterium_F. The sequence goes on along the minus strand of JAZNJZ010000072.1, from coordinate 635 downwards.
GCCGAGCGTGTCATGGACTCCAATGACATCGAACGTGAACGTGGAATCACCATTCTCTCAAAAAACACAGCGATTCATTATAATGATATAAAAATCAACATCATCGACACTCCAGGACATGCCGATTTCGGTGGAGAAGTAGAACGTGTTCTGAAAATGGTAAATGGTGTTGTTCTCGTGGTAGACGCCTTCGAAGGTGCTATGCCACAGACCAAATTCGTATTAAAAAAGGCATTGGAGCTCTCACTCCCAGTTGTTGTCTGTGTTAACAAGATTGATCGTCCGGAAGCACGCGCAATGGAAGTAGTAGACGAGATTCTTGAATTATTTATCGACCTGGATGCCAATGAAGAACAGTTGGATTGTCCATTTATTTTTGCTTCTGCAAAAGAAGGTATCGCATCTACTTCTATCGACGAAACCGGAACGGATATGAAACCTCTTTTTGATGCAATTATAGACTACATCCCTGCACCAGAAGGTGACCCAGATGCAGATACTCAGGTACTCATCAGTACCATCGACTACAATGAATATGTAGGACGAATTTGTTTTGGAAAAGTGGACAATGGATCTGTTCGTGTCAATCAGGAAGTTGTCATTGTGAATGCACATGATCCCGAGAAAAATAATAA
>JAZNJZ010000071.1:0-13265 GCA_045578325.1 Eubacterium sp. | reverse complement strand
CATACAGTCGGTTCACTTGCTTTACAACACAATGATTGGAGCAACCTAAACCCAACTTCTTTTTCTTTATGCACGGCTCATTAGAAATCAAATTCTTTATGAACAGCGTTCATTGCTCTTTCTGTATCCTCACGGTCGATGAGTACTGTTACGCGGATTTCAGATGTAGAAATCTGCTTGATGTTTACGTTTGCATCGTAAAGTGCCTCGAACATCTGAGCTGCAACTCCTGCATTTGACTGCATTCCTGCACCAACGATAGATACTTTTGCTACGTTTTTGTTTACTTTTACATCGCTACATTTCAAGCTTCCTTCACGATGTCTCTCTACTGTCTCAACAGCAACGTCTGCCATATCCTCTGTTACAGTAAAGCTGATATCTTTTGTATTGTCACGTCCGATGGACTGCAAAATCATATCTACGTTTACATTGTGGTTTGCAAGGTGGCGGAACAATTTGAATGCCACACCTGGCTGATCCTCTAATCCGATTACTGCAATTCTTGCTACATTTTTATCACTAGCGACTCCGCTTACAAGCATTTTCTCCATTTTTACTTCCTCCTTCACAATAGTACCTTCTGATGTATTCAAACTAGAACGAACAACTAACTGTACGCCATATTTCTTTGCCATTTCTACGGAACGGTTGTGCAACACTCCTGCTCCAAGGCTGGCAAGCTCAAGCATCTCATCATAGGTAATCTCATCCAATTTTTTAGCGTCTTTTACGATTCGTGGATCTGCGGTATATACTCCATCTACGTCTGTGTAAATCTCACATGCATCCGCATGAAGTGCTGCTGCCAAAGCAACTGCTGTTGTATCGGAACCTCCACGTCCCAATGTGGTGTAATCATCACGTTTGCTGATTCCCTGGAATCCCGTTACGATTACAATCTTGCGCTGATCCAACTCATGCTGAATACGCTCTTTGTCGATTTTCTTTAATCTTGCATTACCAGCATCGGATGTGGTATGCATTGCTACCTGAAATCCGTTGAGGGAAATTGCAGGTACGCCAAGGGCATGCATTGCCATTGCCATAAGGGATACCGATGTCTGCTCACCTGTTGTAAGGAGCATATCCAACTCACGTTTGGATGGGTTTGGGTTGATGTCATTAGCCATTTCCAAAAGAACATCTGTCTGTTTTCCCATAGCGGAAAGAACAACAACCACATCGTTTCCTTTCTTATAATCTTCGATACAACGTTGTGCCACATTGAAAATTCTTTCTTTGTTAGCAACCGATGTACCACCAAATTTTTTCACGATTAACATTTCTTTTCTCCTCCTGTCATGTTGGGAACTATTTTAATAATTCATTAATCAGCGTATATCCATCATCTAGATAATTTCCGCTTTCTTTTGCCTCTTTTTCGTTGTAGTTCCATGTATTATTCTCTTCCTTTGTACTGTCATACAGCATGTAAGGAACAGGATCGCTTGAATGAGTACGAATGCAAATTGGGGTTGGGTGATCCGGCATAACCAGCATACGGAAGTCCTCACCGCTGGCTTTCATCGCTTCGAACACTGGACCAATGACTTTTCCATCCAAGTATTCGATTGCTTTTACTTTGCGCTCGATACTTCCCTGGTGTCCCATTTCATCTGGTGCTTCCACATGAATGTAAACAAAATCATTGCCATCCTCTGTAACAGCCTTTACTGCTGCCTGTGCTTTGCCTTCGTAATTGGTTTCAAGAGTACCATCGGCACCCTCTACCTCTATATTATTCATCTGAGCTCCAACGGCAATTCCCTTTAAGAGATCCACCGCTGAGATCATGGCACCTTTCTTGCCGAATTTGCCCTCAAAAGAGTCCAAAATCGGTTTTGTACCAGCGCCCCAGAACCAGATTGAATTGGCTTTATTTAAACCTTTTTTCGCACGCTCCACATTCAACGGATGCTCATTCAAAATGTCATAACTCTTTTTCATCATCTCGCGAAGCATAGCATCCTCTGGAAGGTACTCACCAATTCCCTTACCGAGAATGTCGTGAGGCGGTGTCAGATCCACAACCTGTCCCTTTTTCCAGATCGTACAATGACGATAGCTTGTCCCAAGATAATATTTGTAAATGTCATCTTCCAACTCTGCTTTCACAGCATTCAGAAGAATTTCCGCATCTTCCGTTGAAATCTCGCTACTGCTATGATCAACCATAGTTTTCTCTTCATATGAAAGATTGTCATCGGATACGGTAACGATATTACATCGAATCGCGATGTCATCGTCCTCCATATGTACTCCAATACTCAACGCCTCCAATGGAGAACGTCCGGTATAATATTTCTTTGGATCATATCCAAGTACTGCCAGGTTTGCAGTATCGCTTCCTGGGTTCATGCCCTCTGGAATGGTCTTTGCCAAACCAATCTGAGACAACTTGGAAATCTTATCCATATTTGGCGTTTTGGCGTGTACCAATGGCGTCTGGTCGCCCAACTCAGCCAATGGCTCATCAGCCATTCCGTCGCCTAAAACAATGATATACTTCATTGTATTTCTCCTTCTTTCTCTTGTCGTTATGCCTGTACACGGATTCGTGTAATCATTGTCTCGAAAGCTGCTGCTTTTTCTGCAAAGGCTTTCTCTTTGATTGGAGCTGTGATAAATCCGCACTCACCAGCGATTCCAGCATCGATCATCTCAACTTCGCCGAACACTTCTGCGATTTTATCCTTCTCTGCATCACCCACACGAACAAAGAATTTATTTTCCATCTCGTCCATTGGAGTAATGGCAAGTTTCTCTGCACTCCATTCCACTGGAATGTTTTCGTTCTGATGTTTCACAGCGTCCACCACGTCTGCTACAACTGCACTTGCGGTAGGCAATTTACCAGCTCCAGCACCGTAGAACATGACGTCACCAAGACAATTTCCAGTTACAGAAATACCATTAAATACATCGTTGACACTATAAAGTGGATGTGTATTGTTTACCATCTGAGGCGCTACCATAGCATATACATCGTCGCCAACTTTTTTGCTTGTACCAAAAATCTTGATGGCGGAATTTACTTTCTTAGCATATTTAAAATCCTCTGCGGTAATCTTTGTAATACCTTCTGTATAAATATCTTCGTAATCTACTTGTTTTCCATACGCAAGAGATGTAAGAATAGCAATCTTTCTACAAGCGTCGTATCCTTCCACATCTGCGGTTGGATCTTTCTCTGCATAACCGAGTTCCTGAGCCTTCTTCAACACATCTGCAAAATCAGCACCTTCATCTGCCATTTTGGTCAAAATGAAGTTTGTTGTACCGTTCAAGATACCATTGATCTGCTCAATCTCATCCGCAGTAATACACTGATTCAATGGACGAATAATTGGAATACCGCCTCCTACACTTGCTTCAAAAAAGAAATTGACATTTTTGTCTTTGGCAATCTGAATCAACTCAGCACCGTGAGCTGCCACCAACTCTTTATTGGAGGAACATACACTTTTCCCATTCAAAAGCGCTGTCTTCACATAATCATAGGCTGGTTTTGTACCACCCATTGTCTCAACGATTATGCCTACTTCATCATCCTCTGCGATGATATTGTAATCATGTACGAGAATTTCCTGAACAGGATCCCCTGTGAAATCTCTCAAATCCAATACATATTTTACCTCAACTTCTTCTCCTGCACGTTTGGCGATGCTCTCAGCGTTGGTATTAATTACTTCAACAACACCGGAACCAATCGTACCATAACCTAATACTGCGATTTTCATAAAACACCTTACCTTTCTTATTTATGTAAATTTCCTTTCAGGAATCGGACTTATATTAGTCTTCTTCCTTATCAGAAAAATCAACCTTGTGAATTTCTTCGGACTCATCTGCCGTCAACAAAGCATTTGGATCGATAACGACAATTAACTCGCCATCTCTTCTTACAATGAAATCAATATATTCTGTTTCTTGCGATCTAGCCACGTTTGGAAATGGCTGTACATCATCGCCTTCTGCGCGAAATACCTTACCTACATTGTCTACAACACAAGCCAGTGAACCTACATTGGTGCGGAGCAATATAATCTTGGTTTCATCTGTTATTTCGCTAGCTGGAAGCATAAATTTTGCTTTAATGTCATAAACCGGATACACTTCATCGCGGATTTTTACCGTTCCCAAAATGCAATCTGGTGCTCCCGGAAATGGAACTACATCTTGATAGTTTTCCAAACTCTGCATTCCACTAATCTCGATTCCGTATTCTTTGCCACTGATAAAAAATGCGATAATCTCTTTCATAACATCCTCCATTCCGCCTTACCGGCTTAGCTGTTAATCCACTTTAAGTATCCATTTATAAATGTATCTAAATCACCATCCATAACTGCTCCGACATTTCCGGATTCCACATTGGTTCGATGATCTTTTACCATGGTATATGGCTGCATCACATAAGAACGAATCTGATTTCCCCAGCCAATCTCTTTTTGCTCACCACGGATATCGGATTCTTTCTCCAAATTCTCCTGCTGTTTGAGCATATACAACTTCGCTTTCAACATTTGCATGGCCTTGTCTTTATTCATATGCTGAGAACGTTCATTCTGACACTGCACCACAATTCCAGTAGGAAAATGGGTGATTCGAATGGCGGAAGACGTTTTGTTGATGTGCTGACCACCAGCTCCACTGGAGCGGTATGTGTCAATACGAATGTCGTCGTCTGCAATCTCAATGTCAATATCCTGCTCAATCTCTGGCATAACATCACAAGACACAAAGGATGTCTGTCGTTTGCCTGCTGCATTAAAAGGGGAAATACGAACAAGCCGGTGCACTCCATGTTCACTCTTCAGATAACCATAGGCATTGGTTCCATTAATCTGAAGTGTCACAGATTTTAATCCGGCCTCATCTCCATCCAGATAATCCAGCATTTCTACGGAATATCCTTTCTTTTCTGCCCAACGCTGGTACATACGGCACAACATGCTTGCCCAGTCACAGCTCTCTGTACCACCAGCTCCTGCGTGAAGACTTAGTATCGCATTATTTTCGTCGTACTCACCCTTCAACATCGTCGTGATGCGCAATTCCTCAAAATCACGAATAAACTCCGACAGTTCGTCCTTGACTTCCGCCGCGAGTTCTTCATCTTCTTCCTCATAAGCCATCTCAATCAATGTCAGAATATCTTCGTATCTTCCACTCAAACCATCTGCACGATCTACAATGTCTTTGAGCTCCTTCACTTCTTTCATGGACTGCGTTGCTTTATCTGCATCATCCCAAAAGTTAGGAGCCTCCATATTTTTCTCCAATTCTTCGATACGAAAACGCTTCTCGCCGAGATTGAGGGAATCTCGTACCTCGGCAAGAGGCTTCTCGTAGGAAGTAAGTTCGACTTTGTAATTATCTAATTCAACCACGTTTTCTCACAAACTCCATTCTCTTTCTTCCATTGGTTCGCTCTAGCGACCACAACAATGTTTATATTTTTTACCTGAGCCACATGGGCACAAAGAATTTCGGCTTACTTTATCCACCTTTCTCACAACAGGTGCATTGGCGGAATCGTCTTTATTGGTTCCTGTCTCTTTTGCCACCTGCTCACGCTCTACCTTCTGCTCTACACGTACGTGCATAAGCATTTTTACAGTTTCCTCACGGATGGACTCTGTCAGCTCTGCAAACATATCATAACTCTGGAAACGATATTCGGTAACTGGATCTCTCTGACCATATGCCTGAAGACCAATTCCCTGACGCAACTGATCCATATCATCGATATGATTCATCCAATGCTGATCCGTTACTTTCAAGAGAATTACTCGCTCAATCTCACGGATCTGTTCTGCTTCTGGGAACTCCGCTTCTTTCATCTCATAAATGTGAAGCGCCTCTTCCTTCAGTCTTTGAATCAAGCCATTCTTATTCAAATTTTTATCCCGCTCTGGGTCAAAGGTGATTGGTTCAAATGGAATAATTGGAAGCAAGTTTCGGTTCAATTCATCCAGCGCCCAATCTTCTGGAATCTGGTCATCACCGATCGCGCGGTTCACATACTTTTCAATCACTTCATCAATCATGCCATAGATGGTATCTCTCATGCTCTCGCCGTCAAGCACCTTTCGTCTCTCTGCATAAATGATTTCTCTCTGCTGGTTATTGATAATATCGTACTCCAAAAGATTTTTACGGATTCCATAGTTGTTCCCCTCAATCTTTGTCTGGGCACGTTCGATCGCCTTGTTCAACATACGATGCTGAATCTGCTCACCCTCTGGCATTCCCAAAGAATTGAAAATATCAATTAAGTTCTTGGAACCGAAGAGTCTCATCAAATCGTCTTCCAAGGAAATATAAAACTTGGAAGCACCTGGATCTCCCTGACGTCCCGCACGTCCACGCAACTGGTTATCAATACGTCTGGACTCGTGACGCTCCGTACCAATGATATGAAGACCACCAAGTTCCTGTACGCCCTCACCAAGTTTAATGTCGGTACCACGACCAGCCATGTTCGTAGCGATGGTAACGGCACCTGCGAGACCTGCATCCGCAACAATCTCCGCCTCCATCTCATGGTACTTCGCATTCAACACTTTATGCTTGATGCCACGTTTTTTCAGCATGCTACTCAATTCCTCAGAAGCCTCGATGGTAATCGTACCAACCAATACAGGCTGCTGTCTTTCATGGCACTCTACGATGTCCTCAACAATAGCATTTAATTTTTCTCTTCTTGTCTTGTACACAGAGTCATTGTAGTCAATACGTGCCACCGGTTTGTTGGTAGGCACCTCTACAACATCCATTCCGTAAATCTCACGGAACTCTTTCTCCTCTGTCAAAGCCGTACCGGTCATACCGGACTTTTTGTTGTATTTATTAAAGAAGTTCTGGAATGTAATGGTAGCCAACGTCTTACTTTCGCGCTTAACCTTTACGTGCTCCTTTGCCTCAATGGCCTGATGAAGTCCATCTGAATAACGACGTCCTGGCATAATACGTCCCGTAAACTCATCTACAATCAAAATCTCGTCGTCTTTTATTACATAATCTTTATCCAAGAACATCAAGCTATGCGCACGAAGGGCAAGGATAATACAATGCTGTATTTCCAAATGCTCCGGATCCGCAAGGTTCTCGATGTGGAAGAAACGCTCTACCTTTGCCACACCCTCGGCTGTCAGGTTTACCGTCTTCTCTTTCTCATCTACAACATAATCTCCCGTTTCTTGATCATCTTCTTGCATGATAATATCCATCTTGGAAAGTTCTTTTGCTGTACCTTTTTTCAACTGTCTTGCCAAGTTATCACATGCTTCGTAAATCTTTGTGGATTTTCCGCTGCTTCCGGAAATAATCAATGGTGTTCTCGCCTCGTCGATCAACACAGAGTCCACCTCGTCCACGATGGCATAATTCAATTCTCTCTGAACCAACTGCTCTTTATAAATAACCATGTTATCACGCAAATAATCGAAACCAAGCTCGTTGTTGGTTGCGTATGTGATATCACAGTTGTAGGCTTCTCTTCTCTCGTCATTGTCCATGTGATTCAAAATACATCCCACGGTGAGACCAAGAAATTCATGAATCTGACCCATCCACTCTGCATCTCGCTTTGCAAGATAGTCGTTGACCGTAACGATATGAACGCCTCTTCCTTCCAACGCATTCAAGTATGCAGGAAGTGTGGATACCAATGTCTTACCTTCTCCCGTACGCATCTCTGTGATACGTCCCTGATGAAGGATAACACCACCAATCAACTGTACGCGATAATGACGCATACCAATGGTTCGCTTGGATGCTTCACGCACAACAGCATATGCTTCCGGAAGGATGTCGTCCAATGTCTCTCCTTCGGACAGACGCTTTTTAAACTCTTTCGTTTTATCTTTCAACTGGTCATCGGACAATTTTTCAAATTCCGCTTCCAGTGCTTCAATCTTATTTACGATTGGGATTACACGCTTTACTTCACGCTCGCTATGTGTACCAATCACTTTACTCAAAATACCCATGTGTCACTCTCCATAATTTATGTTAATAATTGCCCTCGATTCCAGTTCGAAAGCTTTATCCTTGCTTATTTTATCACTAGATGCCTTGTGTTTCAATCATTATTTTGCTTTTCGGGGCTTTTTTACAAACCGTTCACAAGTTATTCACATGATATAAGGGCACAAATCAAGACATCCGCAAAGATTCAAAACAACAAAAGGGGCTGTCTGTCGCACCCTGCAAAATGCTCCAAACAACCCCTCAACTATGTACTTTTATTATTATTTATGCGACACCCACGTCGCCATACCCTCTCCTAAAATTCTGGCTCAATCAATCCGTATGTATTGCCTTTTCTCTTATAAACCACATTTACTTCCTCTGTCTCAGAATTTCTAAATACAAAGAAATTGTGTCCGAGAAGCTCCATCTGTACACATGCTTCTTCTGGATCCATTGGCTTCATCGCAAATTTTTTGGAACGGATAATCTCGATCTCTTCTTCATCATATGCCTCTTCTTCGATAAATGCCTGATTCAAGTGAGCAGCAGCCTGCGCTTTATCAATGAGTTTGTTTTTATATTTTCTCAACTGTCTCTCAATCACTTCTTCTACCAAATCAATCGAAACATACATATCACTGCTTACTTCCTCAGCACGAATAATACTTCCCTTCATCGGAATCGTGATCTCGATTTTCTGACGATTCTTCTCTGTGCTCAATGTCACATGTACTTCTGTACTATCTGTAAAGTATCTCTCTAATTTGCCGATCTTTTCCTCAACGGCTGAACGTAAACCCTCCGTTATATCTAAATTTTTTCCACTAATCACTAAGTTCATGATAATCAGCTCCTTTGCCCTTAATATTCGGGGATAAGACTTTGCTCATCCCGTATATATATTATACACCAAAACCACCAATTCAGCAACAAAAAGTTGTCCAATAACTAAGAAAAGAACACACAAAATCTGCCTACTTTTTTCTAAATAACAAAGACACAAAACGAATCTGGAATTGTATAATTTTGCCGAGTTGTCATACAACTCGGCAAATTGTCAACAGTTTATATTTTTGCTACAAAAGTCTACTATTTTTGTGGATAATGTGGATAACTCTGTGTATAACTATCAAATATCGCATTTTGGCACCTTTTTCCGTGGATAACTTTCCACAATTTCCAGTCTACATCTGTCTGCGTACCTATGTTCTAAAACAAGTTGTCATACACTTTATCAGACAAGCAATCCAAGTATACTGCTTCTATTTTTCACCCTCATATCTTCCGCTGGCACCACATGGAAGTACAAGTCCGTTTGAACGAACAGGTAACCCAATTTCATCCGCCTGTACACTTCCTCCAAATTTCTTACATATCGCCAGCTCCATCATGTAGGACAAAACTGCCGGTTGTAAACCTGTTGTATAGGAATTAATAAGGAAAAATAAAGGTTCTTTTGAAAGCACCTGGGTACACAACTGCACCAATGGAAAAATTTTCTCTTCAATTTTCCAAATCTCGCCCTTCGGCCCCCTTCCATAAGATGGTGGGTCCATAATGATTCCATCGTAGTGATTGCCACGGCGGATTTCTCTCTCTACAAATTTTACGCAATCGTCCACAAGATAACGAATCGGCGCATCCGCCAAGCCTGAGGCAGCTGCGTTTTCCTTTGCCCAAGTCACCATGCCTTTGGACGCATCTACGTGGGTCACTGCGGCACCTGCCTTCGCGCAAGCCACCGTTGCACCTCCCGTATAAGCAAACAAGTTCAACACTTTAATCGGTCTTCCTGCACTCCGAATCAGGCCGGAGGCCCAATCCCAGTTTACTGCCTGTTCTGGAAACAGTCCCGTATGTTTAAAACTAAATGGTTTCAAATGAAAGGTGAGATCCTTATAGGAGATGTCCCATTGATTTGGCAAATCAAAGAACTCCCACTGCCCACCACCCTTGCTACTTCTATGGTAATGTGCATTTTTTCTCTTCCACTCCGGCGCACTATGAGGGGTATCCCAGATTACCTGCGGATCCGGTCTCACTAGTATGTAATCGCCCCAGCGCTCTAATTTTTCTCCATTGGATGTATCGATTACTTCATAATCTTTCCAGCCATCTGCCAGCCACATAATACATTTTCCTTTCTATTTTTTGTGTTCTGCCAATCAGTATATCACAATTCTTTGGATTCGCATATACTTTTTTCTTTGATGCCGTCACTCAACCTCTAATCCAAAACATTCATTGATATACCCTTGCATTTCCGCTTTTCGCTCCTTGACAAAATTTCTAATCTCTGTCAAACGTGATGTCATTTGGATATCCTCCTGCCCAAACCAACGTAAATTCGACTGGAACAAAAGTGGTTGGTATACACCTGCCATTTCGTCTAATTCTGCCAGTGCTGTATCTGGAGCAAAGTTGTTATCTGCAAGTTCCATCAAGGTATTGGCTAACTTTTCTTGAAACGTCTCATTGGCGCACAGCGCTTCGAACAACCGATCCCCCTTAGCGCAATTAATGGCATTTCCTATGTCACTTCCATACTGATTCATAGAAAATTCCGTATCAAACATCATGTAACGCCACTTGGTATCACCATATTTCGTCCCATCATTAACTCTGCTTCGCCACAATTGAACGTTGTTACCTGGCCAATCTTGATTGCCAATGTAAATTTCTGCAGCAAAATAGTCAATATAAGAGGTCTCGTCCACCGCATCCGTGAATTTCGCATAATTCTCCTCTTTTGACATATCTAGCTCAGACAAATCTCTCATCTCTCGATAAAGGGAATAATCTTCCTCTTTTCCCTCATCCAACTCCCCGTTTTTAATTATGATAACATTATCCTTATCAACGCCATATTCCGTCTCTAGGTAATTGTCGCTGTAACGCTCTGTAACGTTGTAAAGTCCCCAATATTCGCCATTCAAAAATAGCACGGCCGGTCTTGCACTTTGCACAGCAAAGGCACGGTCAGAAACCATTTTTTGTATCCAGACATCTTGCATTTTCGTATAGGCATATTCATTTCCTCCATTTCTCAAAATGAAATGCTTGTATTTTTCGGTAGTACTGCCATCCGCATTTACCGCTCCCGGAATCAACGGATATTTCAAATTCTTCAACCCACCTAATTCTTCTCGAAAATAAAGACGTAGGCTTTTCTGTCCCCATCCACGGGAATAACCGCCATGAATCCGAATCCCCATGGTGGTTTCAAATGGAATGGTTCCATCTTCGTCGATATACGTCACATCTGCAGGTCGCTCCCATTCAGCCCCCGAATTCCCCCAATTTCCTCGACGATAAATCCCGATATTCTCGTCCAGCAAATTACTCGGATCGGTAACAATTGATATCACTGCTGCATTCGCGTATGTAGTCTGTAAATCAGTACCCACAAAATATACTTTTGTTACGACATTGCTTTTATTCCCTTCCGAATCCACTACCATCGCACGAATCACCGTAGCTTTTGGCAACTGTTCCGTCAAAGGATAATACACTTCGCCATCCCAGCCCATGGCTGAATCATAAAACCAATTTGTATTTTCCTTGGTAGCAAGTAACGCCTCTTCCTCATCACGATTCACCACTTGGATCGGCTCACGATAGATCTTCGTGTCCAGCTTTTCCGGAAAGCTGCTTATCATCTCTTCTTTGGAAAGAGGAATACTACCATCCAAAGTATAATAGATTGTTGAACCGGCGGTACATGACATCGTTAACTCAAAAGCATCTTCGTATGCACCACTCTCCACCGAAAACACCGGTGGTGCCGTACTGCATGGCTCTGGCGTCGGTTCCAACGTCGGTTCTGGTGTGGCAGCTGGTGTAACAGTGGGCTTTGTCGTGATTTCCGCAGGCATTGTCACATCCAAAGTCGCAGATGGGGTTTGAGTAGGGCGATTTCCAGCCGCCGTTCCTGAGGAAATCTTTTTCTTCACCACCACTTTACATTTCAATCGATAAGATGTTTTTTTCACCTTGGCGTATATGTAGGTCGTTCCTTTTTTCTTCCCTTTCACCACACCTTTCCCTGAAACAGTAGCAATCTTTTTGTTTTTGCTTGTCCAACGAATTTTGTTTTTGGTACCTTTTACTTTTAACTTCGTCTTCTTTCCTACATACAAAGAAATTTTTTTCTTTGATAAACGAGGTTTTTTTCTAGACGCTTCCACAACTTGAAAACAATTTGCTCCCGATAAAATCAGGGAGCAAATCATCCCACCCACTAGACATGTAGTCAACATTTTGTGATTTTTCATAGGCACCCTCCGTTCATAATTATTTCCTTAATTATATCACATTCCCAAACGAGGTGCATCTGTTATTTCCCTACTTACACGCCACATTCAACATTATCAAGACATCTTCGGTTTAAATATCAACGATGCCAGATAACTGATGATCAATGCCCCGGAAATTCCCACAGCAGCATGTTCCAAGCCACCATAAAAGATACCTACAAACCCTTGGCTATCCACCGCTTCCTTCACGCCTTCAAAAAGCAAATGCCCAAACCCAATAAGCGGTACGGTAGCTCCTGCTTTTCCCCAGTCCGCAAATGGCTTGTATAACTGCAATGCGCTAAGCACCGCCCCGGCACACACAAGCATTACCATAATACGCCCCGGTAAAAGCTTGGTATTATCCATAAGCACCTGAACCAATGCACATATCGCACCACCCACCAAAAATGATATTACATAATCCATATTTCCTTCGCTCCTTTCTCTTTTACTGAATCTCCAACATAACACCGTGAGCAATCCCAGGCACGGAATTTCCTTCATTAAAACTTACAGTGGATAATAGCGCCCCCGTTGGCACAAAAAGCACCCGTCTCCACTCTCGTTTTCGCATCTTATGAAGAATATACCCCGCAAGAGTAATAGCGCTACAACCGCATCCACTTCCTCCCGCATTGGTATCCTGCTCTTCATTAAAGTAAATTTCCGTCCCACAATCCATATGCTGCTTGCTAATATCATAGCCATATCCCAAAAGCATATCCTTTAAAATCCGTTGCCCAATGGTCCCCAAATCCCCTGTGATAATCTTATCATAGTAATCTGGCTGAATATTAAAATCTTTGAAGTTATTCAAGATACAGTCGCAGGCCGCCGGGGCCATACAAGCTCCCATATTCATGCTATCTTTGATTCCATAATCCGTAATCACACCAGTGGTAATTCCCTTGATTTCTACATATCCGATCTCTTTTCGTTTCCAATTGCCATCTCCCCGCCCAAGTACAACGGCACCACTTCCCG
>JAZNJZ010000070.1:0-79584 GCA_045578325.1 Eubacterium sp. | reverse complement strand
ATACTTAAAACTAAATATACCACTCGTTTTTTTGTTATTGATATATAGTCTATCAGAGTTAATCCGATTATCGCTCCGAAACACAAAAGTCTTCCAAGTCGGATCGTAGCCATGTCGTTCTGTGAGCCAAGGAGTTGAACAACTTGCTTGTCTTCCTAAGACCGCTTGGCCTCCGACTTATACTTAAAACTAAATATACCACTCGTTTTTTTGTTATTGATATATAGTCTATCAGAGTTAATCCGATTATCGCTCCGAAACACAAAAGTCTTCCACCAACAGCAATTAAACACGAAAAAACACTCATACGAGTAGCAAAAATTGTTACAAAATCATATATCGTATGTAAGGTACTACGCCCTAATCCGAATACAATCGGTGTTTCCTTAGATTTTTCTTTCTTAAGTATAGTTCTAAATACAAGGTAACATCCACCTTCTTCAAACAAGCCCTGAGTTACCCCAACTGCAACACATAGTAATAATAAATGTCGTGAAAAAAAATCTTTGATAGGTGATTCAACCAACACCATGAATGCTTGAATTGGCACTGGTAGCAATACTGCAAAAATCAATAAACTTAATGTTCCAATCAAGAATATTTTATATTTTTTCATCATTTTCCTCCTACTACAACTTCAAATAATCGCGTGCTTTCAACTCTTAGAAAAGCTGAAAGTTGTCTTTCTATTATCCAAATGGAGTTTAACGCCCTCCTTACTGGTATCTAATACTTTCCCTATAAAATTATCACCTGCTAATTTTTCAATCTAGCAACATATCCGCAATTCCCATAAAACAAAACATAATACTGATAAGGAAACCAAGTATAATGGAGATATAACCCCTTATATCTCTTTGTATACTTCTCTTGTATGAATCAACAACATCTAATATACACATTATAAAATAAAGCAATCCCACCCACAAAATACCTAAAAATGCAGCAGGAATCGAAACCAAGAACAAAATAAACATCCATTCTCTTAATTTATTATTTCTTTGCATATGCTTCTTCCTCTTCATTTTCCAATCAATTAGCATATTTCATCAATAAAATACAGGGCGATAGCGTAAAGTGTTCTTCGGAAACTTATGAGCAGTCTAGCTCTTGAAAATTTTTAGTTTTATCTTTTTCTGCATTATATCATACTTTTCCGTATATTTCCATTATGTTTAAGTGCTATTTTACGCAATCTCCTGTTAATTTATGCCTCCTTCGCCATGCACGCCTTCGACTCCGCTTTGCTGCGTCTCAGTCGCGGGCTGCGCCCTATACTCATATATAGCAAAAACTCCGGTTAAGAGCAAGCTCTTACCGGAGTCTTCACTATGATGTGTCTCCTCACTTCTCGTTACGCGTTCCCATCCCGCCTTCGGCGGTCTGTACGCGAACATTCGTTAAATGTTCGCTTTAATAACGCAAAAAGTCTGGTTGCAAGTAAACTTGCACCAGACTTTTTGTTTATTATCTCACGCTTAACTCAAAGTTATCGCGATATTACTCGATGATGCTAGCAACACGGCCTGAACCTACAGTACGTCCACCCTCACGTTCATTCGATGTGATTGGAAGCGTGATAACTAACGAAAAATCGTTGGTTGGTTTATCAGAATGTGTTGGATTTTCTCTGTATTTTACACAGTTTTTGAATTTTGGCGGTCAAAGTTGGGTCAGGGGTGCGACTCTTTTTCTGTTCACTAATAGCTATCATATAGCCATCTTCATAGTATATATATCAACGCCCCGAATAGCACCACTGTTCATGGGTTCCCCAAACGTATATAGTTTTGTTTATATCATAAGGCTTTCCCAGCATGTCCGCCTTGCAAACCTTTCTCCAACAAAATAAATTCCATTTTGTCTATGGTTCTTGTTACAATTCACGTTTCATATCTTCATTTTCTCTATATTCTTTGACCGTTAGTTTTTTATCGTGGTCCCGTTTATGATTATTTCGTTGCAAACCATTATCTGGATAGCATTCTTGCATCTTCTTTTTCCAGCTCAAAGACAAGAAACTCTGTCTGACATTAATTAGCTCTTCCTTTTTCGATTATTTCTACCAAATTCATTACAATATACTTCTGCGCAACCTCATTGTATAAATTCACTGAATATATATTACCATACGAATTTTTCCTTTCCTCCACAGTAATACCAAGTTCAATTCCTTTTTCAGTTGGTTTTTTATAACTTTTTTCATCATCAATCACAACATCGTATAAATATCCTAATTTCATCAAGCCCTTTGTCAAATCAGATGCTCTCAATTTTCTCATTCCTGGCAATGAATGATTGTTCAAATAATTACAAAATTCACTTATTGCAACCGGAGCATCAAAATAGTTTATCTTTTCTATATCTGATTTTGTAAGAAAAAAGGGAATCCTATTTTTTCTCATTCCTCCGTTTTTTTCAGTTGCTCTAATTAGAGTATCCAACAATTCACAAACCAATTGATTATATTTTTTGATAGCTGGTATTTTCATAATTGTATCATCTGGAAACAATATCCCTGATGTCGGATCCACTTCATTCATCAATGAATACGCATATTTTCTCATCTCATATAATTCGTTAACATCCATTCTTCTCACCTTATCAATCCCAATTTATTTCATTTAATTCTTGAATGAGTTCTTGTCCGAGCTGATGATCAACCATATTTATAAAATATGCTTTTCCATACATATGCTCACAGTAAAAACGTTTTTCACATTGAATATGTTTTAAATGATCATCTACACCGTACTTTTTACAATAATATATCTCCTGTTTTATCTTCTTGAGATATGATTTTTTTACGCGTACATTTTCACCATTTACTAAAAGTCCTGTTACTTCTTGTCTTTGATGTTCGAACAACACTCTTGTTTTTTTTTCGTTTGTTTCAAATCCTTCTTCCAATATTATTTTTTCTACAATAAGAATTAGAGCAGATAGGTCAGTATCTCCCGAAAAAGTAATATCATCCGCATATCTGGTGTATGTAGCAGAAAACTTCTTTGCCAATTCGGACAGTCTCTTATCAAGTTTCAAACATACAATATTAGACAACATAGGACTAGTAGGTGCGCCTTGTGGCAACTTCCCATCAAATGTACACAATCGCGAAAACGTATATGAAACCTCTATTGTATAACCATAGTAATAAAAAATATTAAAAACTTGCTTCTGAGATATACTTGGAAAGAATTCTTTCAAATCCATATTTACGATACACTTCTTTCCCACATGTTGCGATGCATTAGTGACAATAGACTTGTCTTTACAAAACCCCATCGCATACTTTGAAACATGTAATTTTATTAGTATGTGATTTAGAATCCATCTTTGAATATTTCTCAATTGAACTGCAGGAATATCCAATATTCTTTCTCCACCACTTTTCTTTTTTATCGCAGCTGAATGATAATAATTTGTTTCTAATGTTGCCATCATTTTAGATATTTCATTACATTTCACTCCTAACAAAAGAGAAAAATGCTCCCTATTAAAAATAATAGGCAATCCTAAGTCTTCCAAATTCTGTGCATATTTACATGCAGCCTCTATATCCTCTTTTCGTTCATTCTGTCGAATCAATTCATTTCGTAATTTTTCTACATACTCACTTTTCATATTCTTAATCCCCATTCTTAAGCACATTCGCTACCAAATCTTTATTTGAGTTAAAGCATCATAAATTGATTTGACGAGCGGAACCGCTTCCGCGAGGAAAAACAATTTATAATGTATATGTTGTTACGCCAACATATACAGCAAAAGAAAGCTTGGCATTCTTTTGCTGCATATTAAGTAACTTTATTTCTATGAAAGTCCACTGTCCTTTCGCCTTCTAACGAATGTGCTTAAGAATACTGACTATTTTCACTTCCTCTCCATTTATTTTTAGAAAAAGCATGTACCACATATACTTTTTCTAATGGCCACTTTACACCATCTTCTTTTTCGAAATATTCCTCTTCATCAAACGTGTATTCTTCCAAATCCGAATTACTTAAAGCAAGTCTTCCCTCTTTGCTCAACACGATCAAATTATCCTTATACTCCAAAAGTCTCCTATTAAACAAATCATCCAATATTTCGTTTAACATTCTGATGGATATTCCTATTCTCTCCTTCAAGTCATATAAATTATACTCCTGACCCAATTGCCTAAAATACGCAAGCACCAAATATTCAACATAATTATTCATTACAACTCTTTGCCTTTCTTCTATAGTTACTCACCTGTCTTCTTTTTTTCTCCTCCTGCATTTGCCTTAACCACCCTGGTCTCATTTCATTTCTACGAGGAAATATAGCTTTATTTTTTTCTGTATCTTTTCGAAACAGCCCCAAAGTATTATTGGGCGTATTATTATAATAAGCAATAAGTGCCTCTGTCTTCTTATAGCCCCATACATCATTCTTTTCATTCACTATACCCACTTTTTGGGAAATCTCCAAAAATTTTAGCCTTATATCATCATTATCCAGATTATCAAAAGCTTTGTCTGTCGACTTGCAATATACAGGTTTTATGTTCATCCGACTATTTGAAGCAAATTTTTCTATTTTTGTGATTGCATCCTGCATCATGTGAATTGCCGCATATACTACATTTTTTCTTTGCACAAGATTTTTGTGTGCTTTTATAAAATCAATAAATGTGTCCCCTGAGCCACAAAAATCATCCACCAAAACTACTGTATCTATATATTCCCATGATAAGGGATCTAACTCATCTATATTGGTAATAACCGAATATGTGTTAACCTTATTTAATCTCCAGTATTCACACATATACTCCGTACTACTATTTATTTTACCCTGTTTGCTTTTCAAAACACAAAAAACTGTACTGTTTTCATTATACCCAGAAAGACTTGTTACTTTACTATGTAATTCTGTAAGCAATGTGTTTATCTTCTTATGCGAATAATAAACCATATCATAAATCAACGGAACTATGATTTCTAATTCCTCCCCTGAAAATTCATTTAAAAAATCAGGTAACTTTGTTTCAAATTCATTTATTCGTGCCTCTGAATCGATAATACCCCATCTATTCTTACAATCTTCTACTATTTTCTCAACATCCTGCATCTTTCACATCCTAGCTTACCTTTTGTCATTTGCTACACTATCAATTTATTACTTATTTTTCTATAACACAATCAAATTTTAAAGTATCGTCAAACCATCCGCTACCACAAATATTTCTATTGCCTTAACTACAATTGATACATTCTACATAACATATCATATAGCATATCTTCTGTCTCATGTAAAATATATTGAATTGTTGGTGATTTAAAATATTCTAGGACGGAGTTACCGTCCGCAAAATACATTTTCATAAAATAAAAAATAGGATATTTTCGTCTTTGTATAGCAGGCGTTTTTGCACCTTCCTTTTGGTATAGATTAACACTAAAAATCTCATCTCTATATTTTTCAATATTTAACATATTAATTTTATTAGCCTGCCAACTCGGAATAATATCGCATATCTCATATTCTGTATCATTAGAAGAAAAATAGCATACCCCATGTGTTCTACAAATAATTGGGCGTACACTATAAATTCCACATCCGCCTTCCTCATCTAAAAAAATACATGCCTCTTGTTTTTCTGGCATGTTCTCACAATCCATGCGTAGGTTGTCATATTTACTCATACCCGTAGTTATTTGTTCCAACTGGTCGAAAAATTCGGGATTGTTTGCTTTAAATTTATCCGCAACTGCAATTCCCTTCTGTATAAGTTTTTCCATTGTCTCAGTTTTCACATTATTGTACAAATAATACATAATTATTGAAAATTCCACTTCACTTATAGCAAAATAATCTTCACAACATTTATTGCATCCTTTCTTACATTTGACATCCAACTTTCCATAAAGATTATCATTTAACTCTCTGTCAATTCTATCATATAATTTAATTACTTTCGCTGCAACGCTAGTTTCTTTAATATCTGGATGACATCTTTTTTGTTTTTTTCCGCTACCACAAAAACACAAATCATTTCTTCCCATATTTTTCATCTCCTTTTGTAAAATTTCCCAAACATTGAATTTTTTACTCCATTTACCCTATCGGAGAATTTAGTTAGGGGCTTCTGCAAATCCCTCATAAATCTCCTTGTACAACAGGAATATCAAGCACAACATCCACATCATCACTTTCGCCATGTCCCACATATACAGTTATCCCTTCCTGCTTTACATTCCGATAAAATGGCAATGTCTCTGACCACTTCTCAAAATGTTCTTTATTCTTAACTAGTGGTGAAATAACAATCCCATACTCCAATTCATAATCAAATGCCAAATCACACACAGAATTGAATCTTCTCTTTATCTCAGTATCATTGGCATCCACCAGTATGATAATATCAATATCTGAATTTTTCTGATAATCGCCTCGTGCATATGAACCATACACAATAACTTGCTTTAAGGACTCCCCATAGATATCTCTGACACGTTCCGCAAACTCATTTACAAAACTAGGAATCCTTTTCTCCAACATACCACTTTACCTCTTGTATCATTTGCAATGCTGTTCTAATTTGGTTCTCTGCTTCTTCTTTCCCTGCCATATAGAAATCATCATAATCACTTTTTTCACGCAACTGCTTTAACATTCCTATCTTTCTTCCCAATTCTTTCGGGAATTTTCCTGTCGCTACATAGGTTTTGTTAAAGTACCCCATTGCATCTTTGTGACGTTTGAAATCAACTTCTTCCAATGCCAACACTGCCTTTACTGCATAGAAAGCCGCATAATACGAACGATTAATAGAATCCTTATATAAACCATTATCAAAACTCATCTGTGCAACCTTTATACTATCTTCTGCCTGAGAAAGGCGGTAGTTCGATAAATCTTGCTTTCTATTATCCATTAATAACCACACCTTCCTTTTCTACATTGTCATAGAACGGCAATGCTCCTAACCAATACTTAAAGTGTTCCTCATTCTTTACAATAACACTGATGTCGACTCCATACTCCATAAGAAAATCAAACGCAACATCATATAACTTATATTCGATTGGCTTTATCTCACTTTCAGCAAGAGAAGTCAGAACCATAACATCCACATCGGAATCTTCGTTAAAATCTCCTCTCGCATATGAACCATATACAATTATTTTACTTAAATCTTCCCCCAAGATTTTTCTTACCTCTTGTGAAAAGAGATACATCACATTTTGAATTGGTTCTGGCATAGTCTCACCTCCTGCTCTATTGCATGAATCGGCTTTTTCCTCTATTTCTTCAAAATACCGATCTGCAATATATTCCACAGATTCCGCCCAAAATGCATTTTCTGTTTGTTGTAATACCTTGTATGTTTCCGAACGATAAAATAACAACATTGCATCTGGAAAGGAAATATTTAACCGCTTTTGTAACTCGTTTACTACTCCACGTATCTGTATGCAGACATTCAACGTAATGTCTTTTCCATTGAAAGTATAAATGGATTCCATGAAATAGCCTCCTTAACATACAACAATTGTGTCTTTCTTCTATAATTAGTAGTATATCACACCCTTCTCAAAACATCTTCTGAATTTGTACTCTCAACGGTGCCTTAACGCTCTAGCGATTAACAATCCGCTGAAATATACTCGGCCTGCGATAGATGGCGAGCTACAAGTTTGGTTGGATGCGGTGGATAATTTTTTAGGGGTGACTCATATTACCACAGGAAATTTGGCACTTACTCCTATTATGAAAATAACTTATATAAAATATCGCAAACACCAAAATTCCTCTTATATATGTCATTAATCATAATCAATCTCCATAAATTGTTTACCATTATACACAGCTCTAAATAGTTTTGATTTTTTTACACATTCAAGCGCAACTTTGCCAGCAGCTTCATTCAACAATTTTTTCCTCTCCAAATCGGTTTCTTTTTTGGCTGCCTGCTCTAAATTTAATGCCAGCTTTTCTAAACGTTCTATTAACCATGCCAAATTATGTATAGGGCGATATAATTTCAACATTTTTATCATTTCACGCCCTTTTGTATCTTCCGAATCAATTCCACCAATTTCATTCCTGAAAAATATATCATTATAATCCACTTCGACTGGATTATAAAATAACTTATTTTCGATTTTAGAAGAACCTTGAAAATCTCCTTTATATTTATCTCCTTTTGATAAATTACACTTTGGACATGCCCACATTAAATTCTCATATTCCGTTAATAAGGTATCCTTTTTACCTTCAAAAACTTTTACTGGTATAAAATGTTCTACATGATATGATATTGTCAACAAATCACTTGACATATTGCAATAACAGCATCTGTCTTGAAAATCTTCTCTCAGAAACGGTTTATACTTCGTATATTTATCAAATCGTTCTTTACATGTTCTTTTTATCTCATGGCTCTTAAAGTTCTCGTATCTCATTTTATTTCCTCAACATATTTTCATATTTGTCAAGTAATGCAAATGCTTCCTTTAAATCATCCATTTCCAATTCCGTGTCTATCGTTGTCTGATACATTTGCTTATACTTTGTCAGTTCCTTCTCTATGGTAATAATATTTTCAAGTATCTCTACATTTTCGCCATCTGTCTCAAGTTTTTGCAACTCAACAGATAATTTTGCTTCTAATTCTTTGCGTTTCTTATCATATCTATTAATATTAAGAAGTATATTTTTCACCAATTCCTTTGTTTCCGCAGATTGTGGATTTAAAAACACTTTTTTTGCGTATACTTTATCTGCATCAGTATGATTAGATTCCTTGCTTTCCTCTGGCGCATTAGTCATAATTACCACAGGGAATTCAGGAAACTCATTATGTGTAAACTCTATTATTTCCCATCCTTTAATAATGTCTTCCGTTGTATCTAAGCGAAAATCAACAATTAATGCTTGAACAACTTCCTCAGAAACATCTTCCCTTATTTCATTAAAAAGGGAATCTTTTGTCTTATGTTCCAATACATATTCCTTAAATTCAACTTCTGTCCCTACATTTACATTATCAAGAATAGATACTTGTATATCATCTCTTTCGCTTTTTACATCATCAATTATTCCTATTCGATACATATTCTTTCACCATTCCTTTAAAAATAATTTTTAATCCAAAACCTTCACTTCTTTCTAGAACTTGTACGGTTCCATTATTTCTTTCTACCGTTTCCTTTACAACCCATAATCCTAATCCTGTCCCATCTTTATCTTTAGAAGTTTCTCCCATTTCGAATATTTTATCCGGATTATTTTTATACTTCTCTGCCAAAGTAGGTCCATTATTTTCCATCAAAAAGCAAATATCTTCCCCCTGATTATATAATTCGAACCAAATCTCTCGTCGCGGATTATGTTCTTGCTCCAAAAACCACGCAGAATTCAACAAAAAATTATTCAGTATAATATAGAGATCAACAATTGACATCTTAACATTATCACTAGATTTTCTTTCTTCAAAAATATCCAGCCTAATTGTTATATGTTTATCTTCAAGCATCAATTGCCATTTCCCTAATATATTAATAATCTCTTCATGCAACGAAATCTCTTTTTTTATTAGACTCTCCTTCTTTAACCCCTCCATAACAACGTCTAAAAATGCTGCTGTTAATCTATCATTCTTCTCTAGAATATCTATTCTAGTATACGGATTATATACTGGCAACCCCGTATATTCTTTTCCCTGCAGAATATAATTCACTCTACTCCTAATCTGAGGAGCTTGTATATGAAACTGTGTGTTTATAGCATTAAACTCATGAAAAAAAGTATTAAGTATAATACCTGACGAACTCAAAATCTGTAGCATTTGTTTGCTTTGTAAAGCATTCTCAGCTTCATCAACCAATTGCTGTACTGTACCAAACAATTCAGCTTCTGTAAATTGCTCCTTTTCCTCTTGATATTCATTTTGTACTTCATCTTCTCCCTTTCCTTTTTGTTGTTTCTGTGCACGTTTTCGTGCCTCATCTTTCACACGCTCTGCAAAATCAGCCAATTCCTTTTCTATTGACACAATCCACTTTGCATATTCTCTATAAATATATTGTCTGTCATATTCAAATTCATTAACAGCTTCTTGCAACATATTGACAAATATATAGTATGCATCTGTTAGTGCAATTCCTTCTCTATTGGCCATATCTTCAAGCTCGGGATTAGTCTCTCTACCTATCTTCACCCAACCAATCATCTGATAAGGTTCAACTCGCCAGCGTCCATGCAAATGAGAAGGCGCTGCAGGGCTTTTTTGTGCACGAACACCTAATCCCAACCAATCATATAAAGCACCTTCATCTCCATATGGACGCACTTTGAAATTATCTCTGTAAATCTTTATACCCGAAAAATGCTCCAATAATTTTTTTCTCTTACGTGTAACAACCTTTTTCATAATATCATAACCTGAACTGTTAGCATTTCGCAAAAAAAACATTTCTGCACAGAATGGTCCTACACTCTGAATCCTATCCTCCTCATCTTCTTTAAGCACTTCAAGAATTTTAATATTCTTAGTAATTTCCTTATTATAGGCATCCTTTGTGTAATTCTTGACTTGTAATTTTTCACTTTGCCAAAATTCATCTATATTTTTCGTTACCGAATGACCATACTTTTCAACTGTAATTGAACGTCGACTCAAATCAACTTCATTACGAAACAATTTTACAATTAACGTTTCTTTCCCATCATATTGAACTCTAATTCTATAATCAAAATCCTCCTTATCTATCGCAACTTTCTCTGTACGATAATTGAACTCATCACAGTACTGATTATTAATAATAACCTCAAACTTATCCACGCTTCCTATCGGATTAATACTGTTTAAATTTGTATTAACTTTCTTAAATAATCGTTTACTCCAAGGTTCCCTTATTGGAGTTAAAATAATCATTGTTCCTGTTGTCCAGTCATGCTCCCTCCAAACATGCTCATAATCTTTAAACTCTGCCCGAATATAATCTTCATAAAAATCAACCTGTTTATTCAATTCGGCCTTTACATCATCGATCAATTCAACCCTAGCAAATTGCTCCCAATTCATAGACCATCTTATAACCGAATCACTTTTTACAGATTTTGTATACATTAAGGAATGCTTAGAAAGCTTATCTAATGCAAATCTACCAATCCCTTTTGCCCCCGTCTTGATTCGGCCCCTTGGTGATATAATATTATTTTCCTTATCACTAGTACCTATATGCATCCAGATTGTTCCAACAACTTCTTCCGTCATACCATATCCATTATCAGCAATCACAATCTTATTATATGAGAACAATATATTCCTTAATTCACTCTGTTGTTGTTCTGTTAGATCAATCTTTTTAATTATTCCATCGTCTTTTTCGTTATAATAAGACATAACAGCATTCAAATCTTCTTTACCCAACACTTCAGTTGCCAAACGTAAATCTAAAACATTAGGAACATCTGGAAATGGTATTTCTAATTTTACTAACACACAAGTGGCATCAGCATCATAAGCATTTTTTATCAATTCAACCAATGCACCATCAACATCTGCAATATTCTCTCTACCTATTAATCGTGCTGCTTTCGCCGCAACAGAAAACTTCACTTCTTTCATTCTAGATTCCTCACTCCCTTGAATCAATAAGTATTTTCTATCCAATATGTAGGTTTTTGATGTATTCACCTAAAACTTATACTCTTCAACATCCTTCGATGTTATTCTCAATGAGCTTCCACTAATATGTATTCCCACATCTAAAACATACTGTCTAAAATCTCTGCTCTTCAGAATGCGCACTGCGTCCTCTAATGTATATTCATTATTACCCTCACATCTAACAATGTACATCCCCGCATACGGAATACACTCTCTAGTCAGCCTATACACAGCAACATTTCCAGTAATAACTGTTGATATAAGCAACTTATCATTATCTAAACCCGCAAGTGCTTGTGACCTTCCATATTCATACCACTTTGCACTAGTATCGCTTTGACGCTGATTCAACCCGTTTCTAAAATCATTCAAATATGCTGTTGCTTCCGGATAATTTGTTTCAAATTCGCCGTTTTCATATCTCACTAAACATCCATCATCATATCTATACGGAAAAATAATTTTTTCGGTCTTTTCATAACGCAACGACCTTGGTGTTGCTGTATCACGTACTGTAGCTCTTTCTATATTATGTCCATTACAAAGAAAACCTTGCTCAGTTTCTTGATAATCATCTTCTTTGAGCACATAAGCATTATTCAATAACGTTGCCACTACATGTGACACTTTGAAATAGTCTCCAAACCGATGCATTCCATTTGCCAAATTCGCAGTAAAAAACCATTTATCTGTCAACTGATCAACCGGAATATTTATTTCTGTTTCTAAAGTCATATCTCTATATTGCAATACACCTTGTTGTCTTTGTTTATCTAATACCATAATTGAAGACTTGACTAACGCATTATCAAACACCTTTTCTTGTGTATAATCCTTAATAACCGTTATGTATGGTTTTATATAATTTCTTAAATTCAATCCAAATACAGTTTTAAATATGCTGCTTGGTATCAAATATGCCATTTTCCCATCTTGTGCTAATGACTTAATACTTTTCTCAATAAAAGCATAGCAATAATCAAATTTTCCTTTTACACAAGTTTCAAAGGTTTCTTTTACATATTTTTGCTCATCTTTCTTCAACTCACTATATGTTATATACGGAGGATTTCCTACGATAAACTGGAATTGTAATGTGGAATTCCATCGCAAATAATCCTCATTAAATATTTTCCATTCAACACTATTTATATTATTCTTATTCAGTACACCATTTAAATTATTAATACATTTTTCATATTGTTCCGGATCTATTTCAACCCCATAAATATCCCTTGATAACCCATTCTTGATACGTGTTCTTGATAACCCATTTGCTACACAATCATCTATATACCTCTGGACAACTGCAACTAGAATATTGCCATCGCCACAGGAATTTTCTAATATCCTATTTCCATATAAGTGTTCTGTATAACCAACACTATCTAGTAATTCTCGTACATAATTTTCAGGTGTAAATACCTGGCACTTCTTGTTCATACACTACCTCTTTACACTCAATCTAACTTCCGCTTTTAATCATTATTTAAGGACATTTTTTCAAGCAGTTCATATCCTTTGCTTGTTATAAAATAACGCCCTTTTGCATGAAGCATCTCAACATAACCCTCTTCTATCAAATCCTTAATAATCTGGTTCACTTTTAATTTTCCACATGGTACCAAACTCGCTATTTCTTGCTGATTAAGAGGACATATACTTTTACCGTCAATCTCTAATTGATTTTCCTTAAATATTAGTAATACTTTCGTTTTTTTATTTACAAAATTCAAAACTTCATTCATTCTCTGCACCTTTAGTTTTACTAAACAACACATATCGGTTTCATTCCGAAACCATTATACCACTAATCTCTTCTGTGTTCAATTATCAATTCCACATATAACCATAAATATTCTTCTCTTTTCTATCATTCCCCATACGGACAATAGACAATAATACTCTGCCTTTGTTCGAAACTCCTTCAAATTACAAATCTTCACACTCCACATCCCCTCTCCAATTCCAACCATCACTAGTTTATTGAATTCCTCTTTGTTTCTTTTCCTTTTATATATAGAAGAATACTGTATATGTATTCTATAGTTCCCTCTTTTCCAAAACTATGATATAGAAGATATGGTGCCAACTGATTACTGGCGTCATTCTCAAAATTATCTAAGTCATACAATTCGTATCTTCCACACACTAGACAAGTATAAAATCCACTTCAGGTTCCATCAGTTCTCATCACCTCTACATTTGTTCTGCATACAGCACACCAGACTTCTTTAATCATATTGGTACATCTCCTTGATTTCCAAATTTATCTATCTTTTGCACATCCAAAACCCACCCATCTAGCGTCTGTCGTACTTTCTCTTTCATTGAACATTCTACACGTCATCTTCCTTAGCATACATACACTCAAATTATTTTTATAGTATATCACAAATCCATGCACAATACCATAAAAAATGCGGAGCAAACGCCCCGCATTCCCATTATCGCCTCTCATCTAACATCCGAGCCACTTTCTCTTGCTCATTTGGATAAAGATGCCCATATGTATTCAGTGTCATTCGAATATCCGCATGCCCCAACCGCGATTTAATAAGTAATGGATCCACACCTTGATGAATCAGATACGCCACATGACTATGTCGCAAATCATGAACACGGATTTTCTTCACTCCAGCTTTGGCGATATTTCTTTTGAACTTATGCTGTACCGCTTCCGCCACCACCGGAAAAATCCTCTCATCATCCGGCCATTCGTAAAGCCGATCCAAGTACGCTTTCAGCTCCTTCGCCAAGAATTCCGGCATATACACCTTACGCACAGAATTCTCTGTCTTTGGCGCTGTAATCATATCTTTACCACCGCTCCGAAAGTATGTCTTGTCGATGCTAATTACATTATTGTCAAAATCAATGTCATTTTTGCACAGTGCAAGACATTCTCCTTCTCGGATTCCTGTCCAAAAGAGAAGTTGAAACAGGCAATGATATTTGTCCTTCTCATCCAGTGTAGCTAAGAACTGGTCATATTCATCCTTGGTCCAGAAATTCAGGCTCGGCGAATCACTTTTGCCAATCTTCTTTACTCTCTTACACGGATTACTTTTCAAACCATAGATATTGTACGCATGCGTAAATAGCGCCGTCACTTGGTTTTGAAGCATCCTCTCGTATGTCGGAGAGTAATTGCACTCCTTTACCTCTTTCTGCCAATTAAGGATGTCTGATGAAGATATTTGATTCATCTGTTTGCCCTTAAAAAAGGGCAGAATATGTCTTTCGATCATGTAACGCTTGGATTTAAGGCTGCGTTCCTTCAGTTCATGAACCTTATCACGAAAATATACTTCCACAAAAGATTCGAATGACATACTCAAATCGGTATGCAAGGTCGCTTGAAATTCGTGCTCCCAAGCAAGGGCTTCTCGTTTTGTCGAGAAGCCTCGCTTAGTTGTCGAATGACGTTTACCTTGCCAGTCCTTGTATGACACTTTACAATACCATGTACCGCGTTCGTCATCTTTATAAACTGGCATCTCCCACCTCCTGTTTTTTTTCGCTATCTTCAAAACCGTACCACATCTTTTTGAAATAGGCACAGGAAACCTTGCCTTGGATTACGAGGAAACCCTGTCCTGCTAATTGTTGGTTAAGTCCTCGAATAATTTTGTATGCACTAGCTTTGGATACTCCAAGCATTTCCGCAATCTCTCTTGCATCGTAATAAATTTTGTTCATGCCGTATACCTCCTTGTTTTTCTCCTTATTATTGTGATACCAAAATGATACCATTCCACAATTCTTTTTGTTTTTTGATACCATTTTGGTATCAACTCAACTGCAAAAATCAAAATTTGGTTCTATCTCTTTCTCCGGCATTGGAGAAGATGAAGATACCTCCAACTTATCCAACCCATTCTCCAGTAACTGTTGCACAACCTTCTGAGCAATTTTATCTTCTGGAGATGCTCTGGAAAAATTCTCATGACAAAGTATAGAATTGATAATGTAAGCATTCGCAGAACCATCCACCGCAAGAAGAATATCATGCACCTTCTTATGTTGGGGATTATTCAAATTAAGCCTTAATGTACGAGAATACATCGTTTTCTCACTCACAAATCTCACCCTTTCTCAGCAGATTACGATAGTAAAATTCTTCGTAACCCTTAGCATTTGCATGAACATCCGTGATGAAATCGAATCTGTAAGAATCTTTATAATATTTCTTCACAATGCTTGCACCACCGCCAAGAAATACCAATTTGGTGTAATCATCAGAATATCCATGCTCACGAAGCGTCGAAAACACCTGCTCACAATACTCTCTCACACCAGCATCAATACAACTTGTCCATTCTTCCGGTAAGTTCAAATCAACATTACCTTGGATTAAATAACTTTCAAATACTTCGTAGGGCAAATCTTTTAAAGTCGTATCTTTTATTTTTTCCTTTGCCAAAAGATAACATTGGTAAGTTCCTAATTTCTCAGTAAACGACTTAGTCTCATTCGCCACACCTTCGGATAAAATAATACAATCCAATGTACCATTTCCGATATCTACAATCCATGTAAGACCGCGATATCTTCCCAACTGCATAGCAACAGCAGAATAGCCTTGGGGCATAACCGCCACATCGCGAATGCGAATCGAATACTCTTCGCCATTTGAAATAAAATTCATTAGAGGCTTTTCCATAAAATAACTTTTCATCCTATCTTTCATACCATTCCAATGCTGAAAAGGCACTCCGACTCCAAGATAAATTTCATATGTACCTGGCGCCATTCCATTTATTCGAACCTCATTGGCAATGGCTTGGCAAGTTAGTCTGCGGTAATTCTCATCAATGGTTCGATCTTCCATGTAGGCAATATGTCCTTCACCCATAATACTTGTAATTCCGTCCATCAACAGTACATTTTTTGCAATAGATGCGTCCTGAACTGTCTTAATTCCTGTATGTATTTTGGAATTTGCGGTCTTTGTATCACCATTTCCCACATCGACACCGATGAGCAACAGCATCTTCTCATTTTTCGTTTTCAATTTGTTCATTGACAAATCCTCCTATTTCTATATTCATGGTTATAATATACAATCACTGCATTTTATTTTTCCTATTTTACGTTACTAAACGTTACTAATGGAATTGAATTACTAGTATGCATCGACGCATTCTGCACCTCCCGTTCAATCTGTTTCCTAAATATGATCGTGTTCGTTGGATATGGGCGTGGTAACATACTATAATATCCTGGATAAATTTTTCGAAACTCATCATGACACCATTCACAAGCCTCACCATAGAACGTAAACCCTTTGCAATGCACCTTATTTCCAAGATATTTTTCTCCATTGTTCTTGACTCGCTGGTACGAATCATAAATTGCGTAACCATTTGTTCCAACTGCTCCATAAAACAAAAATTTATTCTTCATGCTACTCACCATCCTTTCTATTAAAAAATGAATGCTTCTCAGCTTCTTCTACTTCATGTTCCCAATGTCGATGTTCTGACTCGTATTCGAGAAGATCTAGTGCATAAGACACTTCTCTTTTCTCGCAAGCCATCTTCAAATTTTGAATTTCGCCATCAGAAAGTCCTTTTATTGCCTCAGGATTTCCTCCGAAATCCAAAATTTGAATCCAACTTGCGAAGTCACCATCACTAACATCTTCTGAAAAATCTTGTACATCAATGTATGCTTCTTCTATCTCATACTCATAATCCGGCTGTTCTATCTGCCGTCTCCAATATTGTTGTTCTGCCACAATATCAGCAAGACGCCATGCATATTCTCCCGGCAACATCTCACAGTTATCACCGAGAATTTGCAAGACTTCATCAGATACGCCCAATTCCCATCCTTCATAAAAATGCTTACAAAACAGTTCTATGACTACTGCTGATATGGATTGTTCATTAACGATGATTTCTGCCAAGATTTCAGCTATAGTCATTCCATGCTGCAACTCTCGCTCAATCTGTATCATTTCTGAATCATTCTCGTCAAAAAAATCTGTGGTTTCATCCAGTTCATCATCAAAGACATCCAAAATTTCAAAATCATAGATTTTATCATCTGTATTCAAGATTTCTAGTGAATCATCTTCACTAAAGTAAACTTCTACCTCATCGGTTATTCCATCGTTTACTAATCTTTGATGAACAAAACTTTTAAATGTTTTCAAATCCTTTTTTGAGAACTGAAATTTTCTTCCATCTTCGCAAGATACAGAATTAATTACCACATGACAATGCAAATTCTTTGTGTTTAGATGAGTAGCACATAATGATTGAAAATCAGGAAAGAACTCCTTAATCATTCCTTTTACCACCTCAGGAATCTGCTGTGGAGTTATTTTTTCTTTTTTATCGAACGACACCACAATATGTACATACTCACGCCCTCCAAATTTTCGAAACAGTTCTTTTATAATATTGAATGACTGGTGAAGCATATGTGGATGCGCCTTGTATGCCACCACAGGTGTTCCTCTGATAGCATCTGGGTTCGTTGCATAATTGATTACAGACTCTAATCTTCTCCCTTCAACCCGTTGATTACAGAATTTAATAATGCACATATCTCTCCGCTCCTCTCCTCAAAAAATTCATTATCCATATCTTCGCAACAATCACAAAGTTCTGCAAAAAGCCTGGCAATCTCCTTCCCTTCTGCCAATACCCTAACTGGATTATCCTCCAATGCAGATAAAATGTATTCCGTTTTAGTCATTCCTGACTCCTTAACTTTTTCTTCCAGTGCCTCAGCAAAAGATGCTGAGACACGGAAAGTGATGGATTTCGTTTTTTCGGCCATTGATTTTACTTCCTTTCTTGATAGTAACCCAAGTTTCTCTGTAGATATTTAGTACGTTTTTAACTTAATTCCACTGAATAATGCTAGCGACTTACCTCCTGAAATACGTCCTTTTCCCGAAGATACGTTGGGTAATTCACCTACTTTTATAAAAAACAATTTTCTCGTAAGTACGTTATCAATGCCGTTACCCTCACAAAAACTTTGATATGCTTCCCATAAATCCTGTTTATATACCTTAAACTCTGCATCGAATAAACAGCAATCATTCACGAATTCTTTGTATGCTTTAGAATCTGCATTGTACGCATTCAAAAGTTTTGAACTATCTTCTGTAAGCGTAAACTGAAACTCCCCCACTATAAGAAGCTTGAGTGCCAGCATTGCTAAGGAAAAAATGGCATCTTTTTCCGCAATTAGTTTACCCTCTAATTGCGTATCTCGCTCCTCCACCGGAATTTCTTTCGTAAATGCCAATACGTGAATACGAGTAGAGATAGAAGATGTTCCATCTCCAACAGCAAAGTTGGGCAGATGGTTGCCTGCCGTCAATAGTGCTGTCTGACAATGGAAACTGAAGGGATCACGACCCTTAAATTCAGCGTAAATCATGTCATTTCCGACAACACGTTTAAAAGAGTCGATGTCCGCCACTTTTTTCGTCGGAATCTCGCTACACAAATTGACCAACTTACCATGAAGCTCTGCCTTATTAAACCGCTCTCCGAGTTTGTGTAGCTCGACAAACGAAACATTTTTGTCCCCAACGATTTCTTTGACTAGATTAAGCATAAGACTTTTACCAGAGTTAGCACTTCCCACCAAAAAGAATGCCTTTTTGGCGCTCCGAAAATTGGAAATTACGTAGCCCATCATTTCAAGTAAAGACTGTGCGGCATCCATGAAATTATCGCCGAATGTCGATTTTAAATACCCAAAAAACTCTGGTGCATGATTTTGTATAAGTGCTTCGGTAATCGTTGTCTCTTCGACAATATCCATCTTCAGAGCAGCAGCAATTCGGTTTAGTAAGTACATATCAACACTTTTTTCCATCGACATCTCATGTAATACGCCATCCTCTTGAAACTCGAAAACTCCGCTTTTACACGCGATACATTTCTCTCGTCCTGAAACCTTTACCACATCAATGATTGGGATTAATGGACTTAACTTTGTATCTTCCAAAGCTCTTTCGATCGTTGACTTTCCAATATAGTCAATTCCAAGTTCTTCGACTGCAATTTTTGCGACTAAACGTTTAGCCTCTAGGTTTTCAAACTTTATCCAAATACCATCATCAAATCGGCAGAGTCTACCGCCGATTAGTGCTAAATTGAACTGCATCAACGAGTCCAAAATATTTTTGTATGAATTTTTTTTCATGAAAATCCTTTCTCGCATGGAGCGATCAATTCCATGCGCTACAATTTATTTACAGCTGTATGAAATTAACTTTAACACAGCATTTTTGACTTGAAAATAGATCCTGACATTTCCTGAATCACAGAAATTTTCACAACAAAAAAAAGTTGTGATTGGAGATCTCCAATCACAACCAAACTCGGCTATATTACTGTACTTTGTCAAAATATCGAGCTACTAAAACCGATTTTTGTATTTGCGAAAAAAGAATTGAATTTTTCCCTGAAACGCTTCCTATTTTACTTTCATCAATTGCTCCGTTTTGTAAAATATAATTTTCCAAGCGCATACAGAAAAGTTCATTTTGAGTACTATACATCTTTATTATCTCTTCATTCTTTTTTGTTCTTTCGAAACATCTTTCATAAAAATCATAAACAACTTCAATCCGCATATATTGAATAGCTTTGGTTAAAGAATTTAAAACCTCTGCTATATCTTTGTTTTTGTCGGCAGACATCATAACTGGAACAATGCCATACAGTAAATCAGCAAACATTGCCAACTCAACACCTGAAAAGTATTTTCCTAGTGAAATAATTTCTGCTATACTTCCACTCAATGCATCATAAATTTCCACTTTTCGTTTATCATTCATGCTCGGAATATACTTCTCACAATTCTCTATAAGATTCCTCCAAATAGCAAGAGAAACTAAATACCCTGTGTACTCATCTATTGTGTCATAACGTGATAATATTTCAGTGACGAATTTTTCATCAAACTTTCCCAGTTTTAATTTTTTCCCCATTTCTACATATATTTGCGGCGAAAATTGTTTTTGTTCTTTCCAGCCAGAAATCAATTTCTTCACAGATGTCTTCCGTGATTCTTTATATTTCTTTATTTCTTCGATAACCGAAGATATTACTCTAAAAAATGTAAGTTCTTGTACATTTTCATCTCTACCTTTAACATGTACGCGATACTGTAACAAGTATACTAATATATCTGTTGTCATTCCCGTTGGCAATTCATATTCGTCTTCTCTACCATCTACTTCAAATCCCATATATTTTATCAATTCTTCGTACTTATGCCTAAAATTAACTGGGATTTTTTTCTGCTCAGGAAACAACCTATAAGCTTCCTTCTCTATTGCCTGTATATAATAGAAATTTTTTTCTTTTTTCTTTTCTGCTAATTTTTTTCTACAAAGCGAATGAAAAATAAAATCTTGGTCACAAATCAGAAACCAATACATTACTGATTTCCAAATATCTACATCACCAAATTTTTTTCCTATCATATAATCGCAATAACCATTTACCAAGTTTCTTTTCCCTTCTTCATACTCTTTGTAATATTGAGCAGCTATTCTCCAATAGATATCCTCGCTTTTATTTGTGTAGTCTATCTTTTCAGTTAAGTTTTCCTCATTCTTTGTGAAAAACAATTCACCTTTCTCTATTAAGCCAAGAAACCATCCTTGATACTCCACATATATTTTCATAAAATTCTTATTATGACATTCACTCATATATCGATTCAGTTGACAATTTCGGTTATTAGTTTTAATATCTACAACCACCTCTTCAACATATCGTTCTGCATACTCATAACAAATTCTAACATCCTCATTATCAGATATGCTGTTAGCCAGTTGTATTTCAAGTTGTTGAAACACAACCTCTACAACCTCCTTCACAAATACTCCCATTTCCTTTAGTACCGGTTTCTTATCAAAACCTTTCTCATCCTCTATAGATTTTTTTACCATTTCAAATAACTGTTTTTGTAAATCTTTTTTTGTATCCTCACTGAATCGACGTTCCATACACTTCACCTCGTACATTTAATACAAATATTATAACATTTTCTATCACAAAGAAAAACATAAAAAGGCAAGATTCCTACCCGTATTACACATATTCTTCGACTATTTCTTTAGTTTAAATTCGTGTTGGAGTGAAATCAAGCGGAACAACGGAACAATGGAACAGTAGCCCGAAAGATTTCTCTCACCATTTAGTTCTGGTACATTCCCAAACATTCTCTCATTAAATACATAAATGAAAGCACACGATAAACAAGAATTACATAGGTGTGCTGCAAATTTACATGCGAATATCTTGAATAATTTACATCAAGTGTGTATAATAAGAATATACAATATAACAACACACTTTTATGAAATGGAGGAGTTAGCATGCCAAACATTAAGCCTATCTCAGATTTAAGAAATTATACCTCAGTTATAAATGAAGTTGCATATGGAAACCGAGTTTATTTGACACGGAATGGACACGGTCAGTGTGCCATCATCGACATGAAAGAACTCGATGAACTCGATAAGCAGAAAGCACTTTATCAACTGATGACAAAATTAAACGAAGCAGAAACATCAATCCGCGAGGAGGGTACGATATCTCTTGATGAGCTGGAAGCAGAATTGGGGGTATCGGATTGAAGAAAGTCGAATTATCGCAAATTGTAAGACGTAAACTCCAATTACTGCGAGCCCATTTAACAACCGAATTCGGTTCAAAGACCTCAAACGAAACAATCAAAAAGATAACAAGCACCGCGAGAAGTCTTGGGAAATTTTCTGAGCAGGGTATATCTGTATCCGCCATGTATGGCATTGACTGCGACTACAGATACATTTACGTCAAACACAACTACCTATTCTATCGAATAGAAAAAGACAAAGTTATCATTGTTGAAATGTTTGATGACAGGGAGGACTTCATGTACAAGCTATTCGGTATATCAACTACTTCTCAGGAGTCCATTGATTACTGGGGTGACGAAGGCGAAGAATAGATTCCCTATTTCACCTGCATTACTAGGGGTTTACAATTACATATTATTATAATGGAGGACGCCTCCAGAGCGTCCTGTCGCAAAGGAACATAGCGAAGCGGAACACAGAAACCCTGCATGGGTTTCTGTGTTTTTTCTTTTTCATACGCTTATATATTATTTCCGTGAATAGCCATAAACAAAACTTAGAAACGGAGGTAATACACTATGGAACAAATATTCAAATTAAGAAAGCCTACATGGAAAGGTCTCGGCATCAACGTAACCGAAGCACGCTCATCCAAAGAAGCCCTTGCCATGTCCGGCTTAGACTGGAACGTCTATCAGCAAGATATGACTGCACAAAACGGCATACCAATTCTTGGCTACAAGGCAAATATCCGAGACATCGACGACCAGCTTCTTGGCGTTGTCACAGACAAATACCAAGTGGTACAGAATGAAGAAGCCTTTGCGTTTACGGATGAACTCTTAGGACATGGCGTTCGCTACGAAACAGCCGGAATGCTTCAGGACGGAAGAAAAACATGGATTTTAGCAAGATTACCACAACGATATCAGATGATGGGAGATTGGATTGATCCTTACCTAGTCTTCTACAACTCCCATGATGGTAGCGGCAGTATCAAAGTGGCTCTGACACCAATTCGTGTCACTTGTCAGAATACTCTGAACCTTGCTTTGCGTAAAGCCAATCGCATCTGGTCCACAAAGCACACCGGAGAAATCCATTCCCGCATGGACGATGCTAGAGAAACCTTATTCCGAGCAGAAGAATACATGGATGAGCTAAACAATGAAATGTATCGGTTAGCGGATATCTCATTTAGTGATAAAGAAGTAGAACAGTTCATCCAAGAACTCATTCCTCTTCCGAAGAACGCCTCGGCTCAACAGGAAAAGAACACCGAACGACTTTGGAATGACTTAAAGGTTCGTTATCACAAAGCACCGGATTTGAAGCATCTGGTTGGAAACGGATACAAACTCATCAATGCCGTGTCTGACTTTGCTACTCATGCGGAGCCTTTGCGTAAGACAGACTCCTATCAGGAGAATCTCTTTGCCAAGACACTGGATGGCAATCCTCTCATTGACAAGGCACATCGCATGATCTTGCAAGCAGCATAAACGCGGGAGATTCATATGAAAATATTAACTAAGAGCGAAATCACAGAAAAACTAAAAAAGAATCACAAGATATTTTTCGTGCGTACCCAAATGAAAGAAGTGGGTACGCTTTCTTTTTCTGATACGATTCATGAGCCGGAAGATGTCGTACAGTTCGTGCGAAATCTTCTTGAAGGTGAAACTAGAGAGCAGCTTCTAGCCCTATATCTTTTAGGAGACCGTGTAGTGGCATTGGAACAAATGTCTAGCGGTACTAGTAACAGTTGCCAAGTTCCCTTTAAGGACATTTTGCAATCCTGTTTCTTGTGCAATGCGAGAAATATCATTCTGGTTCACAACCATGTCAGCGGAAATCTGACACCTTCCCGAAGTGACATAGATGCCACAAAGCGAATGAAAAAGTGTGCCGAACTTCTTGACATGGCACTACTGGATCACATCATTGTCAGCAGTCGGGATAATCGCTTTCTCAGCATGAAAGTAGCAGGATATTTAGATAAAGAATAGGAGGATACACAAATGACAGATACAAAATTTTACAACGACATAACAACAGCAGTACAGAAACACTTGGGAGAAGATTGGACTGCCGAACTTCTTACCAATGTAACAAAAAACAACGGAACCAATCGGGTGGCAATGGTTCTATATAAAAACGATGACAAGATTCGTCCACAGATTTATCTTGAAAAATATTACGAAGATTATCAACGTGGAAAAGAATTGCAGGAAATCGTGGAGGAGGTTCTAAAATTGTACAAATCCGCAATGAAAGACATTAATCCGAAAAATCTTGAACGATTAGAAGAATGGACAAACATCAAGGAGCGACTTGCCCTTCGGATTGTATCAAAGGAGCGAAACCAGGAAGAACTTTATAACCTTGTATACGAAGAGGTTTGTGACCTTGTAGCCATTGCAACCATATGTGTCGAGCGAAATGGAGAGGGTGTAAAATCCATTCGCATCACCCAGGACCTTGCTCGAAAATGGAACGTATCAAATGAAGAAATACTGGAGGCTGCGAAAGAGAACACAGCTACGCTCTTTCCACCAAAGATTCAGGATTTGTATGAGTTTGTTCAGGACATGGTAGATATCAGCAAAGAGGAATTGTCGCAAGGTCGAAAGAACTTTCCGGACTTGCAGATTCTTACCAATGACCTTTGTATCAATGGCGCAACCGTTATCCTGTATGATTCCTTTATGAAAGAAGTGTATGAACGTCTCGGTGGTAAGTTTATTATTCTGCCAAGCAGCGTCCACGAAGTTCTTGTTGTCCCTTTGGAGGACTCCATGTACATCCCATATTTACAGGAAGTGGTAGAAAGTATCAACCAGCGATTTGTTGCAGAGGATGAGATTCTCTCTGACAACGTATACATGTATGATGGAGAAAAGATTGTCCTTGTTTTTGATAAGAATGGGGTGAAGTGCGAAAAATTGAATTGATATTCCAATTTTTCACACAGATATTTGTGTGAGAACGCCACAAATATCTCTTATCGCAGTGGGAAATTTGATATTTCCCACGCGTTCCTCGAACACAAGCGTTCTCGGAATGGAGGTCATTATGAAAAAGACAATGATTAGTACAAAGGATATGCCCCGTGAAGAATGGTTGCGACTTCGCAAGGCTGGTATCGGTGGTTCCGATGCCGGCTCCATCTGTGGACTAAATCCCTTTTCCTCTCCGATTGCCGTTTATCAGGACAAAGTAAGTGAGGATATAGCAGACTTTGATAATGAATCCATGCGACAGGGGAGAGATTTGGAGGATTATGTAGCAAAGCGCTTTACGGAGGAGACCGGAAAAAAAGTAAGACGTGCCAATGTCATTTACAAAAATGTAGATTACCCCTTTATGTTTGCCAACGTAGATCGGATGATTGTGGGTGAAGATGCGGGATTAGAATGTAAAACCGCTTCCGCATACTCTGTCGACAAGTGGAAAGACGGGCATATCCCCGAATCTTATCAAATCCAATGCCATCATTACATGGCAGTCACAGGAGCAAAGGCATGGTACATAGCGGTAGTAATTCTCGGTCGAGAGTTTATCTGGCATAAGATTGAACGAGATGAAGAACTGATTCAGAATCTTATATCTATTGAGAAGGACTTCTGGAATAATCATGTCATTCCTCGTATCATGCCGGAACCCGATGGTTCAGATTCTTCAGAAGAGTTGATTCGAGAATACTTTGGAATGGCTTTGGAAGAAAAGGCGATTCCATTGACCGGATTTGATGAACAGTTGAAACGAAGAAGCGAAATTACACAATTGATGGAAAAACTGGATACAGAGAAAAAGACCATCGAGCAAAAGTTGAAAATGTTCATGGGAGATGCGGAGATTGCAGAGAATGAGCAGTATCGGGTTTCGTGGAAGAATAGTGATTCGGCAAGACTGGATACGAAGGCTTTGAAAGAAGAACAGCCTGACATCTACAATCGCTACAGTAAAACAATTCACAGCCGTCGGTTTCTTGTGAAGCCGATGGCTTCTTAGTCTATATGGAGGAAAATCAGATGAACGTAAAAAATGAACTGGCTAAAAAAGCCGAAAATGCAGGTAAAGTAAAACTTACCAAAAACATGCCTATTGCAGATATGATTAAGGCATTGGAACCGGAGATTGCCAGGGCTTTGCCAAGTGTTATAACTCCGGAACGATTTACAAGGATGGCGTTAAATGCTCTGAACAACACACCAAAACTAGCTGAATGTACGCAGATGTCTTTCTTAGGGGCATTGATGAATGCAGCGCAACTTGGCTTGGAGCCAAACACACCACTTGGACAAGCCTATCTTATTCCTTATAAAAATAAGGGAGTCTTGGAATGTCAGTTTCAGATTGGTTACAAAGGACTGCTGGACCTTGTGTATCGCAATGACATGGTTCAGACGGTGCAGGCTCAGGTGGTGTATGAGAATGATGAATTTCATTACTCTCTTGGATTGAATGGAGAACTGAATCACGTTCCAACATTGAAGGAACGTGGTGAACCGATTGCTTTCTATGCTTTATTTAAGTTGGATAATGGTGGCTATGGATTCGAAGTTATGAGTAAACAGGATATGGATTCCTTCACACAGAAGTACAGTAAAGGTATTTCATCTTCCTATTCTCCGTGGAATACCAACTATGAGGATATGGCAAAGAAGACTGTAATAAAACGAGTGCTGAAATATGCTCCACTAAAGACAGACTTCCAG
Source organism: Eubacterium sp. (assembly GCA_045578325.1). GTDB lineage: Bacteria > Bacillota > Clostridia > Lachnospirales > Lachnospiraceae > Eubacterium_F. The sequence goes on along the minus strand of JAZNJZ010000070.1, from coordinate 52,604 downwards.
AGAGCACTTTCAAATGATGAAACCATCAAGACCAAGTTCGCTATAGATATGTCTGAGGTGGAGCCAGAAACAATCATAGATATGGAGGAGGGCGAGGACTTTGAAACTGTTGATGTGTAAAGAAAGGCTTGTACGTTCCAGAGTTATGCGAGAATACAACAAGTTTCAGTATCGCATCATGAAAATGAAGAAAGAAGAAATCGTCAATCGGTGTGCTAAAATTCATTTCTACGGATGCGTGAAGGAGTATTTCCAATACAACGAAGCGATTTCAGAAGATGAGTATGAGTTTCTTTTTGGAAAGAAAGACATTCTTCATACCATGTGGGAACTGTATCTTAAGTATGAGCAGTTTGGATGTTCCACTTGGGAGCAGGTGGATGAAATACTGGCGCATTGGATGTATGGGTAGAATCTTCTTATTTTACATATAAACTTTCTACTGTACTTTATTCTCCAAATTAGCTACAATAAAACTAAGAATACTTTTGAATGGTGGTGAAAAAGATGGAAGCTACAAAAAACAAGAAAAACGACGAAGCCACATTAGAGCTGTACTCTTTGTTAGGGCATGGCCACAAAGCGATGCAGGAAGGTCGTGAAAGTTCCATCGATGAAGTGAAGGAGCAAATCCAGAAAAGGCGAGAACAACGTACCTATCGTTAAATTTACAAACCCTGGTAAATTGAGGTGTACCTTTGCGGTGCACCTTTTCTTTGTGTGGAGGTGGATATGAAAGGACAATTTTTAATCCGGATTATTCTAATTGAAGTAATCATTATACTTGCATTGATTATATGGCGATTGCTCATATGACAGAATGGTATGAAAAGCCCCAAGTTCGCAAATCAGAACTTGGGGTTACATATCAGAATCGTGTGTTTCGCAGGAGTCTGGAAAGATGTCATCGTAAGATACTTTCAAAATGTTTTTTAGATGAAAAAGTTCATCTGCATATACATGACGTTGACCTACCTCTATCTTAGCAAGTGCACTTCGAGTAATGTCACAACTACGGAGTTGAAGTTTGGCTGATAACTGTTCTTGCGTCATGTCACGTTTTTCTCGGAGCATACGGATGTTATGTCCAAGACGTTTCTCGTAATCTGCGTTCATAGAATCAGTCCTTTCTCTGCACCTGAATTAGTGCATTTTTATTGATTCTATCGACTTTTTGTAGTATAATTGCACTTATATAGGTGCAATTATGTGAGTTACAAATACTCTTTTTCATTTACCAAAAAAAACGGAAACTGATTCTATTAATGCACGTGTATAATATTTAATAATATAAACTGCTGAAAAAGGAGGCATATAATAATGAAAGCACTAATTTGTGAAATGTGTGGGAGCAATGATTTAATTAAAAATGATGGAATTTTTGTTTGCCAATCATGCGGAGTAAAATATTCCGTTGAAGAAGCAAAAAAAATGATGGTGGATGGCGTTGTCAATGTTCAGGGTTCCGTAAACATCAACCATCGTAATGAAATTGCGAATTTGCAAAAGAGTGCACATAATCTCTTTCTAGCAAACAATCTAGACGGTGCATACAAAACATATATGAAATTAGCAAATTTAGACCCTGATAATATTTATGCTGAACTATATTTAGCGTTGAGCAAAAGACCCAAAAATGATTATTACCCAAGGGACTTTAGTAATACTGTAGTCGATACTTGCAAAAAAGTTTTTGAGAAACAATTTAATTTACTTGGAGATAGTTATGAATATTTTATGTTTTGTAAAGAAGTACTACCTGATATTTCATTTACAGTTGATTATATCAAAGATTGCTTTAAAAGAAGTACTCATCGCGGACTTGAGGACTACTTTAGATATGTATTCCCATCAATAGAAAAAATACCTTTCTATATATTTGAAGAAGTAAACGATTTTTCTACAATGGACATAAGTCTATTAAAGTCTATTGACACCTTCAAAAAATCGATACTACCAGAAAATGGTGTCTATAATAATGAAATGAATGAATTGTTCGAAGTAATATTCGAAATAGGTGCAGAAAAATACTGGAAAACACATCCTGAAAAAAGGGAATACTGGGAAACAAAAAAGAGGGAAAACACAGAAAAACGTACTGCACTTCAAAAAGATATTGACAATTTGAGAAAAAAAATGTGCACTCTACAGGAAGAAAGAAGTAGCCTTTCTCTTTTTGAGTTGCGAAGAAAAGCAGTTATACAAGAAGAAATTGATAAAATAGGAGCCGAACTTGAACGTACAAAAAAACAAGCATCTTCAATAGAATGGAGTTTAAATAGAGTTTTGACAATTATTAACTATGGTTTAACCCATCCTTTTTCTAAGTTAGTTCCAGAGGATATTCGCACAATAATATCAATTTCCGATAATACTACTCTATCATTAAATACGTTTTTAATAATTTCAGATAACGAAGTATTATTTAAACGTTCGAATTCAACTTTTAAAATAAATGGTTTCAGTTATCATGGAATAATATTCCGAAAGGAAGAAAACGGAAAATTTAGTTGTACCTATCTACCTCTAGTCACCTACTAAATTTAAGATAAAAAGAGATGTCTCTTCTGACATCTCTTTTTTTATACTCAGAAAGGAATGAAGAAAATGACAAATGAACAAACAAGAAAAATATTCAAGCGAATCGGTGAAAGAATCCAACATATCTGCAAAATATACAATGTCACTACAGAAGAACTAAGTAAGCGAACCGAAATCCCAATTACTCGGCTTCAAAAATGGGAAATTGGTGATTCCATGAAATGTCCGGCAACAGACATGTACCTCATTGCCAAAGCACTTGAAATAGATATGGAGTATCTTTTCTATTCTGAAATAGAGGACTCCGTAGAAAATTTCTTTTTAGCATACAAATTATCTACATTACCGGAACACATTCAAAAGCAATTACGCGAAAAGTTTGACACTCTTTCAACAAAGAAAGAATATTCTACTGAGTTCTGGAATGACATCATCTCCATAATGGCTGATGGTAATACCGAATTGCTTCATCTACTTAAAAGTCAACTCTTAAATATGATTGATAAACCATGATGAGTCAAAAACGAATGTTTTTGACCTACTTCTTATTGCTACGAAAAATACAAATTTTGAACCCACCATAATGTTTCAAAAAACGTGTCAGAATCAAATTTGATTTTGGCACGTTTTAGACTCATAGAAACTTTGAAAGGATGATGAAAATGTTATTAGGATATGCCAGAGTATCCACTCTGGAACAAAACCTTGATCGACAAATCGATGCCCTCATCTCAGCAGGCGTCGCCCCTCGTATGATTTACCAAGAAAAGATTACCGGGACGAAAATGCAACGTCCCGAACTGACTCGACTTCTCAACGATCTCCAGCAAGGTGATGTTCTTATCATTCCCGATTTGACCCGAATATCTCGAAGCACGAAAGATTTGCTGATGATTGTGGAAAAAGTTCGTGAAAAGGGTGCCTGTATTAAGAGCCTCAAAGACACTTGGCTGGACACCACTTCCGATAATCCGTACAATCAGTTTCTTCTCACAGTCATGAGCGGAATCAGCCAATTGGAGCGTGACCTTGTCGTTCAACGCACCAAAGAAGGACTTGCCAGTGCCAAAGCCAGAGGCAGAAGTGGTGGTCGCCCACCGTGTCCTAATTCCAAAAAGAAAACCGTCCGTATCCTCGCTCAGAGTGGCATGAAGATTGTTGATATCGTTCGAGAGACTGGACTAAGCCGGAGCACAGTGCAAAGGATTCTGAAAAGTGAATAGCCTAATGGACGGAACTCGGTAGTAGATTACTACCGAAAGCTGTCCATTTGTCCTGGTTCCCTTCTCGCTTTGAAAAATTATTACAGTTCCGAGCACTCACTTATTACCTCAAAAGCCAAATATCTAAGCAATGGCAATTCAGCTGTAATTTTTTCTCTACTTAGAAACGGAACTGCCATATATTCTTCTACATCGCCTTTTGCATGAGCAATCGAACACCTATAGCTATATACCCGTTCAACAAGATTTGATATAATCTTGTTGTCTTCCTTTGAAATATCAATTTTAAAATCTTGAGAATTACAATATTTTTCAAAGTAATCTTGGTTAGAAGATATCCATGCCTTTAATTTTGAAATATTTACTGCTTTGTTTAATACTAGCCTAAGGGCTTCTCTTTCATTATTTATTTTTTTATATTTTCTTAGCACTTTTCGAAATTCATTATGGTCAATATTATTAACATCAATTCCATTAAGTTGATTTAAAAAGAAATAGTTCTGCGCTCTCACAAAAAAATATTCTATCACTTGATAGTAACTAAGATATGACAAACGTTCGTCGTTTACGTTTATAGCATTGGATAAATATAACATCGGAATCTGTTCAAATCCTGTGGGATTATATTCCATATTATAAATTGGGCTGGTTCCCTCCGTTTTAATTAGCGAATTAACCTCAAATACTTTAAAGTCCATGTCATATTCCATTGACACACGGAGTAATATTTCATTTACACGAGTATTTAACTCATCAGCATTAAGATTTTCTATATTAATCAACTGTATTGACATATACTCCTCAGGATTAGAATAAACATGGTCTATACTCCCATCTTCATTTTCATTAACAAAATATTCATAGAATACCATTCTTATCAAATCACTCTTTTGACCAATTGATGCGATCGGCTTCCCCTGATTATCCCTGATATGTATTGCACCAATATCAAGATAATCAAAACCTTTAATGATCTTTTTATATGTCTTTATATTACTGGGTACAATTAAACATTCATAAAAATCTCCCATTTTTATAGAACTATTATCCAGTCTAATAAACGCATTATAACACATCGGACTTAAAATACCTTGATAATTTCTCCAATCGTCACCGTCATTCATTTCCTGTATTGCCTTAGAAAAAACTTTAAGCTGCGATTTTAAAATTACTTTTGTTGCATCATCTAAATAGAACTCTTCTCCACCTACATCAATTTTTTCAATTGTATCCACTGATAAAGAATTAACCCATCGCTTTAATGACTCAATATTAGTATCAATACTTCCGTACAATGACATAATTCAACTCCTTCTAATAAAGAAACACTGACTCTTCACGTTCTCATACATTAATTCATATTTTACCACTCTATCCGACCTCAATATCCGCTATCAAACGTAAATACTGTCTTCCCAATGAAGTTATCCTGTGAGAATCTGTACGCGATATTCTATTAAATCTTGGAAGTTTTACTCCTTTAGGTCGACTTGATCTACTGTCCTTGTCTAATGATTGTAAATACTTTACAATCAACTCTTGATTTTCATCTGCTAATTGCTGATTTTTGCTCTGTAACAAACCAAAGCGTTCTAACTTTTCTTTTACAAAACGATACTGTTCGAAATCTATGCCTGCTTCTTCCATCACGTCATAAACTGTTTCACTAGCTTCAACATTGTCAAACAACCGAAGCACCCGAATATCCAAATCACTTAATTGTGCAAGCGTTCTAAAAAACATAAGTGCCATATCCGGGTTCGCATTATCTGTGTGCAATAGATTAACATATCCATTTACACTATAACTCACTTTGGATTGTTGAATCTCATCAACAATGTTATCTAATAATAATTCTGTCGAAAATCTTAGAAAATCCTTTGTTCCTTCTTTTGACTCCAAAATTCTCAATCTCTCTTCAAGCATTGTCTGATAATTCATCAGAACCCCAAACAAATAGCACACATTACTCTCTAAACGATTCTGTTTGTAGGATAATCGTATGTTATTCAATCTAGGAAAAACTGCTCCAATAATTTCACTCGACAATTCAGCCAAAAGTTCTCCTACAACAGATTCTCCATATTGTTTCACTATTTCCGGGAAAACATCTGATAATACAACATCTGTTGCTTCTTGATTTGACGCCTTAAACAAATCCAGCATTTTCCTTTGCATAAAATCCCTCCATCATATCATCATTAATATATCCCAACTGTATACTCCTCCCCCAACTTTTCGTGGTCAAAATTGGGTCACGGACCATTTCTCCACCAAAATCTAGATAGTAAAATGGAGCTTTCCGAATCTCGGAAAGCCCCATGAAATAGTCATTTACTATATATTACTCGATGATGCTAGCAACACGACCTGATCCTACTGTACGACCACCCTCACGGATAGCGAATGTAAGACCCTGATCCATAGCGATTGGGTGGATCAACTCGATTGTCATCTCTACGTTATCACCAGGCATGCACATCTCTGTACCAGCTGGAAGTTCGATAACACCTGTTACGTCAGTTGTACGGAAGTAGAACTGTGGACGATAGTTGTTGAAGAATGGAGTATGACGTCCACCCTCGTCTTTAGTCAATACGTAAACCTGTGCTGTGAACTTTGTATGACACTGGATAGAACCTGGCTTAGCAAGAACCTGACCTCTTTCGATCTCTGTCTTCTGAACACCACGAAGAAGTACACCAGCGTTATCTCCAGCCTGAGCCTCTTCCAACTCTTTGTGGAACATCTCGATACCAGTTACAACTACTTTACGAGTCTCTTCTTTGATACCTACGATTTCAACTTCGTCATTGAGGTGAAGTGTACCAGCCTCAACACGTCCTGTAGCAACAGTACCACGACCTGTGATAGAGAATACGTCCTCTACAGGCATGATGAATGCTTTATCTGTGTCACGCTCTGGATCTGGAATGTACTCATCAACTGTACCCATAAGCTCCATGATAGCGTCTCCCCATTTGCTGTTTGGATCTTCCAAAGCACCAAGTGCGGAACCTTTGATGATTGGGCAATCTGTGAACTCATACTCTTCAAGGATCTCTGTGATCTCCATCTCTACAAGCTCAAGAAGCTCTTCGTCATCAACCATATCACATTTGTTCATGAATACGATGATGTAAGGTACACCTACCTGACGGGAAAGAAGGATGTGCTCTTTTGTCTGAGCCATAACACCGTCAGTAGCAGCTACTACAAGGATAGCTCCGTCCATCTGAGCAGCACCAGTGATCATGTTCTTAACGTAGTCAGCATGTCCTGGACAGTCTACGTGAGCGTAGTGTCTGTTGTCTGTCTCATACTCAACGTGTGCAGTAGAGATTGTGATACCTCTTTCACGCTCTTCTGGAGCTTTATCGATATTTGCGAAATCTACAGCTGCGTTACCCTCTACTCTTGCAGCAAGTGTAGCAGTGATAGCTGCTGTCAATGTTGTTTTACCGTGGTCTACGTGTCCAATTGTACCGATGTTACAATGTGGTTTCGTTCTTACATACTTTTCCTTAGCCATTTCTAAACGTCCTCCTAACATTATTTTTTATTTTTGTTTTAGAAATTTTGCTTTAATTGCGCCAATATGACTTTATTATATGGGATAATTTCAAAAAAATCAATCCCTAATTATTAAAAGTTATCAGCATTTATATGTCAAATCAACAAGATTCGACATTTCTTCACTCAAACCCCTAGCGCCAAGCGTTGCAAGACGCTAGGGGTTTGCGGAATTATTATAAATTAGTTGTCGCCCTTTGCAGCAAGCACTTTGTCCTGAACGTTCTTTGGACACTGTGCATATCTCTCGAAGAACATGGAGTAGTTTCCACGTCCCTGAGTTGCGGAACGAAGCTCTGTGGAGTAACCGAACATCTCTGCCAATGGAACGAATGCTCTTACGATCTTACCACCGCCGAGGTCATCCATACCTTCGATCTGTCCACGTTTTGCATTAAGGCTTCCGATAACATCTCCCATGTATTCCTCAGGCATTGTTACCTCAACCTTCATGATAGGCTCAAGCAATACTGCGTTACCTTTCTTCATAGCATCTTTGAATGCCATGGAACCAGCGATGTGGAATGCCATCTCACTGGAATCGACTTCATGGTAAGAACCATCCCATACTGTAGCGTGTACACCAAGTACAGGGAATCCACCAAGAATACCAGCCTGTGCAGCTTCTTCGATACCCTGACCAACAGCTGGGATGTATTCCTTAGGAATTGCACCACCGACTACTGTGGACTCAAACTTGAATGTCTCTTCGCCGTTTGGATCCATAGGCTCGAATTTAACTTTACAGTGACCGTACTGACCACGACCACCAGACTGTTTTGCATATTTGCTGTCGATATCAACCGCTGTTGTAAATGTCTCTTTGTAAGCAACCTGTGGAGCACCTACATTTGCCTCTACGTTGAACTCACGAAGCAAACGGTCTACGATAACTTCCAAGTGAAGCTCACCCATACCAGCGATGATTGTCTGACCTGTCTCAGAATCTGTATGAGCACGGAATGTTGGGTCCTCCTCTGCCAATTTGGAAAGAGCCTCACCCATTTTACCCTGGTCATTCTTTGTCTTAGGCTCGATTGCCAACTCGATAACTGGCTCTGGGAATTCCATGGACTCAAGAATAACAGGACTCTTTTCGTCACAGATTGTATCACCAGTTGTTGTCAATTTGAAACCTACTGCTGCAGCGATGTCTCCGGAGTAAACCTTATCCAACTCGCTACGTTTATTCGCATGCATCTGAAGGATACGTCCTACACGCTCTTTCTTTCCTTTTGTTGCATTCAATACATAAGAACCGGAGTTCATTGTACCAGAATACACACGGAAGAATGCAAGCTTACCTACGAATGGGTCTGACATGATCTTAAATGCCAATGCGGAGAATGGTTCGTCATCAGAAGATTTACGAACAACATCGTTCCCCTCGTCATCCACACCAGTGATGTCAGGAATATCTGTTGGTGCTGGCATGTACTCAACAACACCGTCCAAAAGTTTCTGAACACCCTTGTTTTTGTATGCAGAACCACAGAATACAGGAACTGCTTCACAAGCAATTGTTCCTTTACGAAGAGCTTTCTTAAGTTCCTCAACGGATGGCTCCTCACCTTCAAGGTACATCATCATCAAATCTTCATCCAAGTCACAGATCTTCTCTACGAGATTCTCATGCCACTCATCAGCCAAATCCTTCAAATCATCAGGAATTGCTGTGATTTCGATGTCTTCACCCTTGTCATCTTTATAATAGTATGCTTCCATTTCAAACAAGTCCACCATTCCAGCGAAATCGTCTTCTTTACCGATTGGAATCTGAACTGGGATAGCATTTTTGCCCAAACGATCAACGATTGTCTGAACAGAATAAAAGAAATCTGCACCCATTTTGTCCATCTTATTGATGAATGCCATACGTGGTACATTGTAAGTGTCCGCCTGACGCCATACGTTCTCAGACTGTGGCTCAACACCAGCTTTCGCATCGAATACACCAACAGCACCGTCAAGTACACGAAGGGAACGCTCAACTTCTACTGTGAAGTCTACGTGTCCAGGAGTATCGATGATGTTGATACGATGCTCCAATGCACCTGCCTTTGGCTTGTGGTGATCTTCCAAAGTCCAATGACATGTTGTCGCCGCGGAAGTGATTGTGATACCTCTTTCCTGCTCCTGCTCCATCCAGTCCATGGTAGCATTACCGTCATGAGTATCACCAATTTTATAGTTAACACCGGTGTAGTAAAGAATACGCTCTGTAAGAGTCGTCTTACCGGCATCGATATGAGCCATAATACCAATATTTCTGGTACGCTCTAATGGATATTCTCTTCCAGCCAAGGTTTTTTCCTCCTATATTAATATCGTCTTATGCACAAATCTTCCCATTACCTACGCAAGTTTGTATAACAAACTTGCCAGACGAAACCATTCTGTGTTTCGTCTTACCATCTGTAATGTGCGAAAGCTTTGTTTGCCTCTGCCATTTTGTGCATATCTTCTTTTTTCTTAACGGATGAACCTGTATTGTTAGCAGCATCCATGATCTCGTTAGCAAGTCTTTCTTTCATGGTCTTCTCTCCACGGTTACGTGAATAAAGAGTCAACCAACGAAGAGCCAATGCCTGTCTACGATCTGGACGTACCTCCATTGGTACCTGGTATGTGGAACCACCGATACGTCTAGCTTTTACCTCAAGCTCAGGCATAACGTTGTTCATAGCCTCTTCAAATACTTCCAATGCATCTTTGCCAGTCTTCTCAGCAACCTGCTCGAATGCACCGTAAACGATTTTCTGAGCCACACCCTTTTTACCGTCCAACATAATGTTGTTGATCAACTTTGTAACAACTTTGTTTTTGTAAACTGGATCTGCCAGCACATCTCTTTTCTGAATATGTCCTTTACGTGGCACGTTACTTCCCTCCTTAATAATTTTATTAATTCACAGGTACTCACTACTTGTGTCCGCACCAGCTTAAATCTTGCGTTCGGCTTCGCCGTACAATCTTATACTGATATATGATTATGATGCAAAAATTAATCCGGTACTTTTAAATTAGTAATTACAGTAACTGTAATTCATGTTGCAGAAATTATTTTCCTGCTTTTGGTCTCTTCGCACCATACTTGGAACGAGCCTGTTTTCTGTTTGCAACACCTGCTGTATCGAGTGTTCCACGAATGATATGATAACGTGTACCTGGAAGGTCTTTTACTCTTCCTCCACGAATCATAACAACGCTATGCTCCTGAAGGTTGTGACCTTCACCAGGAATATAACTTGTTACTTCGATACCATTAGAAAGACGAACTCTGGCAATCTTACGAAGCGCTGAGTTAGGCTTCTTAGGTGTAGCAGTACGAACAACAGTACATACACCACGCTTCTGCGGAGAAGCATTCTCTGTAGATTTCTTTCTCAAAGAGTTGTAGGTGTACTGAAGCGCTGGAGAATTTGATTTCTTCGCAACGGACTTTCTACCCTGTTTTACTAATTGGTTAAAAGTTGGCATTAATTTTCACCTCCTGTAGTTTATTTATCGCTGCTTTCGCGGATTTTTTCATACAAAAAAGACCACACGGACGCATGCTATATCAGTATAACGCGTGTGATCTTTGTTTGTCAAGCCTTATTTTGTAAAAATCTGCACCTTCTTCAAGCGATTACCTTACTCGGAATACGGTTCGATTCACATTTCCATTAATCAAATCCGGCAAGGAATATTTAGGACTACCAATTATAACAACCGTTCCATTTTGAAGAGGCTCTTGGATATACTGCAATTTTGCCAACATTCCATTTGCTCCCTTTCGACTTGCACCATCACAATGTTGAAAGAGTCCATTCATATTATCCAGCAAATCATCAACATTCTTGCCTTCTACCGCTTTAATCAGAGATGATGGATCATGCACATCTTTCAGCAGGCCTTCGGACGAGGTGAGGATTAGCAAATACTTTGATTTCAACAATACAGACAAGCGCGAGGCAGTTTCGTCATTATCAATACACTCTGCTACAGATTCTTGATTTTTTCTCACTTCTCTTAATTCCATCTTGAGAATTTCATCATTACTGACAGAATCATTATAATTTATAATTGGAATCGCTTTCTGTCTCATTGACTCCAATAGAAGAGTCTTAATATATTCACTTTTTTCCATATCATTAAAATGACTATGTTCTAACAAAATCTGTCGTACAGAATACTCTGGATTGATAAACTTTCTGTAGTTTTCCATCAAAATGCACTGTCCTTGAGAAGCATAAAGAGATTTTACAACATCATTCTCCGGTTTAAGATATGTAGCATGTCTTTTGTAATAATCAATCTTACCAATCTCAACAGCACCTGAACTCACCCAAACATATCCCGGTTGCAGATACTTTCCGATTCTGCTAAACGCATTATAATCCAGCTCATCAATTTCACCATTGATAAGTGCCATGGATCCAATTTTCCCGACCAACTCACAATCATATTTCATATTTTACATCCATACCTTTCTGTCATATTTATTCTATCTACTCCGATTATCAATACTATTTTACATACAAAAAAGCCCTCCTCCTTGAATATTTCAAGGACGAGAGCTATATGCTTCGTGTTACCACCCTGATTCGCTGACATTTCACAATGCCACCCTCAACAAGTACGGACTGTCGTCGATACTCTAGCGCTGTAATGGGCGCACCCAGTATAGCCTCACAAAACATGCTCGGTATACAGCTCCAAGACTGGTTCCACGTTTCATCCATAAAGTTTCGCACCAAACAACTTCTCTCTGTGATTTCAAAAACATGTACTATCTCTTTTCATCGCTTTCGACAATATTACTACACAAAACTTTTTTTGTCAAACCCTTTCTGCCACAATCGGAATGCTAATTCTGTCGCTACGATATATCACAAAACAAAAAATTATTTAATTACTTTCAAATAAGACGTATTGGACTCAATGCCCTTCTCAGTTACACGTACTACTACAAAGTAACGATATTTTATACCATTTTGTGTGACGGTAATCGTAACATCCGCACGTCCATTTTTCTTTGGCTTCACTTTTCCTTTTTTGTTTACCGTAGCCACTTTCTTATTATTGCTCTTGTAAACCACTTTCGCACTCTTATTCAAGTGTTTCAGTTTGATTTTGTAACTCTTGCCACGTGGCACAAGCTTATAAAGACTGACGCTTGGGCTCTTGTAGCTTGTTTTGTATTTGTAGAGACTGTAATTTTTCTTACAACTCTTACGTACCACAAGGTTTACGATATACTGAATTCTCTTCTCTCCCTTGGATACGTTGATGATGAGCTTACATTTTCCTGTTTTTTTCTTTGTCTTTACAAGACCTTTCTTGTTAATCGTCGCAAGTTTCTTATTTGTAGATTCACAACGCACCTTTGCACCTTTCTGGTTCAAAAGTTTAATCTTAAATTTCATCTTTGGTCCCATAACTTTTTTCATAACGATGGTTGGAATCTTCAGCTCAACAGAACCCGATTTCAAAAATGGCGCTGTTGGATCTTCTGGATCAACAACCGGACTAGCTGACATTTCTGGTGCCGCACTCGGCTGCGCCATCCCTCCTGGTGCCAATGTTGTTTCCGGTGTCGCACTTGGCTGTACTCCTGGCGCCCCAACCATTGTTTGGATTGTTGTCGGATCACTTTCCGTAACAGGCATACCTGGTGTACGTTTCACTACATCATACTCTGTCTCCGGAGCAAGACCTACAAATGTAATCACACCCTCACCTTCGGGCATCGTCCATGGAACTACCACATTTCCCTGAGGGTCGCGCACTTCATACTCAAATCCCATTTCCGCCTCAACGGTAATCGTTGTATCTGTTTTCCCTTTTTCTACCGGTGGCTGTGCCTTTACGATTCCTTCCGCATAAGCCTCCCCGGTATAGGTGTTAATTCCTGTCACGTGACAACGAATCTGTTTTCCTTCCTGGGCTTCTGTTGGAACAAAGGTAGTAGCGGTAGCACCAGATACATCTGTCCACACGCCACCAATGTTAACCTGCCACTGATAGGTAGCATTGGTTGTGTTCACTTCAACCGATTTCACATTTACATCCTCAATGTATGTCAATGTAACTGTCTGACCAATCCTAGCAACCTCTGGTGTAAGCTCAGCAACCACAATCTTCGTAATGGTTCTTCCTGGCCCCAAAAGACTCTCCGTCGCTGAAATATCGTTCTTACGTTTCAACAGATCATACTCTGTCTCTGGATTAAGCCCCTCAAATGTGATGGTTCCTGAATTCCCATCCGCATCCGTGCCAGCACCGTCACGGGTCCAGTCCTGTACTACATTTCCTTCTTTGTCTACAACTTTATATTCAAATCCTTCTTCTGCTTCAATTGTAATACTGTCTTCTGTCGCTCCCGTCTGTACCGGTGGCAATGCACGAACAACACTATCATCATACACGATGCCTGTGTACTGGTTCTTTCCCGTCACCTCACAACGAATCTCTGCGCCTTCTAAAGACTCATCTGGTGTATACTCCGGACTTGTTGCTCCCGGGATATCTTCCCAAACCCCCGTGGCATCATTTTTTACTTGCCACTGGAAGTCTGCATTTTCAGAATTCACCTCAACAAAATCCCCATTCTTATCCTTAATGGTATCCACTACGATTGGTTGATCTACAAACACAGAGCCCTTATTTACATTGGTCTGCACAATTTCTTTTTCAGCAGTGGAATTTCCTTCATTGTCACGAGGATCCCCCACTCTGTAATATGGATAAAAATGACCCTCCACATTGGCTACGATTGAGTTGGCAATGACGCCGCCTTCCATTCCGCCACTGTTGATCTCAACATCGGCCTTTGGTGCCACAAGATGACCACTAAGCCCATTGGTTTTCAACTCAGTTGCATCCGGAAGGTTGGTAATCAATTTCATACCTGCGTTAACATACTGACCTCCCGCATAGTTATCTGTACTGATCTGTTTCAACACCTGCTCAAACTGATTTCCGTTGAAGGTAATATGCACATAGTAATCGTACTCTGCGCTTGCTCCCCAAGCGTAATCCAAAAACACACTATCCTCACCGAACCCGGTAAAAGAAATGCTATATTCCTTTTTTGTAAAATCATCTGCCGAATCCACACCAATGATATTTACGGTGTCGCTTCCCCCTTTTGTAAAAAGGGAAGCATCCAACTTATAGCTATCTGCCTTTGAAAAATCCACAACAAAGGTATCTCCACTTTTTGTCGGCGTTGCCACTGTATCATGCGCCATTTTAGCCGACTCACTGTAAATCGCATCAAAAGCTTCATTTACCTTTATATATTCGCCCTGCACAAAATTGCTGGTATGATAATTCGGAACAGCGTCCTCTTCTTTTGTCATATAATAAAATGTATTGCACTCATACCCGGAAGGAATCCCCTCATACTTTGTAGCATTTAAGTTACCGGCCTTCACAATATGCTTTGCATAGCTTGGCATTATCATCGCCTCACCAAAGCTTTCCAAGGTAATATCGCCTCCAGAAACAACACCACCTACAGTGTGGCTTACCAAGGACATATCTCCCTTTGTAACATATTGGTAATCACTTAAAAAGTTACGTATTGTGTATGCGTACGGATACGTTGCTGCTGCTTCCGCTGCCATCGGTGCCACACCAACCACGGAACAAATGATCGCCAAGGCAAGCGCAACTGCCATTACACGTTTACTAATCGAACTTCTGCATCTTCTACTTAGGTTCATTTTTTTCTCCTCGCTTTACATTATCTTACTTGAATTTTTACAAATTTTATACTATATATCGACAACTTTCAACTAAAATTCACAAGAATTTTTGCTCAATTTTTGTCTCGTTTGCAAATGAGCCCCCAAAAAAGAAGGAGAATCTCCTACTTTTTTTGCCAAAATAGGGACTCTCCTTCTCTATTACACGCCTCGTTATTTGATCACTTTCAGGTAAGACGTATTGGATTCTACGTCATTCTCTGTAACACGCACAACCACAAAATAACGGTACTTCACACCATTTTGCGTAATGGTGATCGTTACATCGGCACGACCATTTTTCTTTGGTATTACCTTTCCTTTTTTGCTGACTGTTGCAACTTTTTTATTGCTACTTTTATACACAACTTTTGCATCTTTGTCAATGTGCAACAATTTAATCTTGTATTTTTTATCACGTGGAACCAGTTTATAAAGGCTTACACTTGGATCCTTGTATGTTGTCTTATATTTATAAAGACTAAAATTCTTCTTACAATTCTTACGAACCACCAATTTCACCACGTATTGAATTCTACGTGACCCTTTTGTAACATTGATGACCAACTTACATTTTCCATTTTTCTTCTTGGTCTTTACAAGACCTTTTTTGTTGATGGTGGCAATTTTCGTATTTTTAGACTCACAGCTTACCTTGGCACCTTTCAAATTCAAAAGTTTAATTTTGAATTTCATCTTATGCCCCATAACCTTTTTCATCACAATGGTTGGAATCTTTAACTCAACAGAGTTTTTGCTAACCCGTTCCGGCTCCTGTGCGCTTTCTTCCGGCTGTACTGGCGCCGCTGTCTCCTGTACTGGCGCTGCCGTTGCTGGCGCTGCCGTTGCTGGCGCTGCTGTTGCTGGCACTGGTGTTGCTGTTTCCTGCGCTGGCGCTGCCGTTTCCATTACTGGTGGAGCCGTCACCATAATCGGCGCTGGCACATCCCTTCTGTCTGACACAGTGGTGCGGATTGTCGTAGGGTCACTTTCTGTTCTTGGCTCTCCCGGAGTACGTTTTACAACTTTATACTCGGTGTCTGGAGTGAGCTCTGTAAAGGTAATGGAATCTCTTCCTTCCGGCTTCACCCATGGAATTACAACCGTACCCTCTGGATCACGCAACTCATATTCAAAATCATCTTCCGCTTCAATTGTAATGGTGACATCTGTCTTCGCTTTTTCAATCGGAGGCAATGCACGAACGATACTGTTGTCATATACCACTCCAACATATCCGTTCTTTCCCGTTACCTCACATCGAATTTCTTTGCCTTCCAATTCCTCACCTGGCACAAGCTCCGGAGTAACCGCTCCTGAGATATTCGTCCACACGCCCGTCACCGGATTTTTCACCTGCCACTGGAAGTCTGCATTTTCTGTATTAACGACAACAAATTTACCATCCTGGTCTTTAATCATATCCACTACAATTGTCTGATTTACAATCACAATTGCCTTATCTACATTTGTCTCTACAATTTCCAAAGGCGCAGCAGCTGCAACCGCCACATCTCTTGGTGCGCCTACTGGATTGTATGGGTAAAAATGTCCCTCCGCATTGACATAAAGAGACTCTGCGATAACACCACCCTCGATACCACCGCCATCAATGCTTACATTTGCTCTTGGTGCCACAAAATGACCACTCAACCCATTCATAGACACTCTTCTTGCATCCGGAAGATTGGTTATCAATTTCATACCTGCATTTACATACTGACTTCCAGAATAATTTTCAAAGCTAATCTGCTTCATAACCTGCTCGAAGCACGCTCCGTTCAATGTGAAACGCACAAAGTAATCATACATTGTGTTGGATGTCCACATATAATCAAAGAATACTGTCTGATCTCCAATTCCGGTAAAAGAAATACGATACTCTCTCTTTGTAAAATCATCTACCGACTGGATACCAACAATATCTACCATGTCCATGCCACCACGTTGAAGCATGGATGCATCAATTTTATAATGATCTGCTTTGGAAAAATCAACAACAATGGTATTACCCACTCTCTCTGGCGTTGCTGCCGGCTCCTGTGCCATCTGCACAGACTCACTGCAAATATTCTCAAACGCCTCATTCACATCCACGAATTTCCCCTGTACAAATTTATCTCTCATATATCCTGGGATAGCATCCTGAGCCATTGTTTCATAATAAAACGTATTGCTGGCATATCCTGCAGGAATCCCCTCGTACTTCGTGGCATTCAAATCACCTGTTCTCACAACATGTCGCGCATAACTTGGCATTACCATTGCCTCACCAAATGTTCCAAGTGAAATGTTTCCTCCAGAAACGACTCCGCCTACCGTATGATTGGCTAATGTCATATCCCCCTTCGCAACATACTGATAATCACTTAAAAAGTTACGAATCGTATATGCATACGGATACGTTTCTGCTGCCTTTGTCACAACTGGAGCCGCACCAATCGTGGAGCATAATACTGCTACTACCAAAACAATTGACATGGCGCATTTTGCAACTACGCTTCTGCGCTTATGATTTGTGTTCATTTTCTCTTCTCCTTAACAAATTTTATATCTGAATTTCACAAAAAGTTTATACTATTTTTTATGTTTTTTCAAGTACTTTTTTACATTTTTTTGAAATTTTCCCCATTTTTTTCCAAAATCAATAAGAGCACACTTCTGAACCAAGCCAGAAATGTGCTCTACATTTTATATTTTTATGATATATTTCAGATATTAGCTCAATGCAGCAACAAGCTTCTTAACAGCCTCAAGTGCCTCGTCTGGAAGTTTGTCATATCCGTCTTTTGCTGTAGCAAATCCTTCAACTGCATCAACACGGTTTTCCATAGCGCCCTTAAGAGCAGCTTTGTACTCAGCGTCATCAAGGTTTGGAACAAATCCTTCCCAATCCATGATCTCGATATCTTCGAAAGGTCCCCACTGTTTGAACTCAGCTTTGTTTTCTACGATTGCTTCAAGAATTCCAAGTGTGTCCTTAGCCTGAACTTTTTTGCCCATGCATTCACCTGTGTTAACGATGTAGCAATCTACGTTCTTCTCTTCTACGAGCTTTTTGAACTTCTCATAATCATTTACGAGTGGATAAGTTCTGAATGGGTTAGCATAAGGTACGATACGAAGTGCGTTCATATCTGTTCCTGCAGCTACACGCTCAGCAGTAGATGTTTTTGTTGCAAGAGTAGCACCCATTACGGAAGCAAGGGCAGAACCTTTCAACTTAACTACTGGTGGAATGGTAGGATCTTTCATGATCCAGATGATGGAGTTAACTGGTGCGTCGATTTTGTCTACGCGGTTTGGAGACCAAAGCTTAGATTTGATCGCACGTCCGTTACCGTTACGGATATCTTCTGTAACGAGCTGAATTTTTCCATCCTCATCCATTGTTGCAGAACAGTTCTGAGCTGTAAGCAGATACTGGTTGTCAGGACATCCTGTTGGGTAGTCTGCTGTCTTATCGAAGTAAGTAGGCTCAAGAGCGATAGAAGAACATGTATCTGTGTTGATGATGAACGCGTCATCGTGAAGAACAGTTACACCATATTTTCCATCATGTTTTGCATGTGTCAATGTAGACTTACCAGATCCGGAAAGACCGAATACAGAAGCTACATACTTGTCGCCATTTGCAAGTGTGTACTCTTTCTGTCCACCGTGGCAAGAAGCGTAACCATTGCGGTTAGCGATTGCCCAAGCCATTGTAAGAGTACCTTTTTTGTGCTCTCCGAAGTATTTCATACCAAGGATTGCAGCACAGTTCTCGTTTGTATCGAAATAGCAGAGTGTCAAATCGTCACTCAAGCAGCTGTAGTCAACGTCTGGGCTTGGTGTTGGTGCCCACTGTGGATCAGAGAAGATATAGATATCTGCTTCTTTACCGTCACCAACTGCCTTAGAGTTTTTGTACATTTTTACGTACTCATCAGACATGTACTGGAAGTTGAGCATCCAGTTGTACATGATGTTCTCTTCGCCTTCTGGAATCAAAAGGTGTGCTTTTACCATGAACTCTGGGTCAAGACCTACGTATACAGTTGCATGGTACAATTTACGATTGCGAGTTTTGTACATAGCGTCCATAACTACTTTATCCAATTTACCTGCATCTACGCCTGGCTCACCTTTGATACGACGAGCACCTGCATAACGTCCTGTAACCGCACCGTCATTGAAAAGCAATACTTTTGCATCTGCGTCAAGACCGAACTCTTCTCCTCTGTATACAGGCATATCTGTTACGATGGTTCCTGGTGAATTTTTAGCCAGGTTGTATGCCTCTTTCAAAGTATTTACCTTTACTACATTGTTACCATAAAATCCTGCTTCGATGATAGCACGTGTTTTGGAAAAACCAACTTTACCAGCGCCAATTTCATCTAACTTGTAATTCGCCTTTGTTGCCATAAAAAAATTACCTCCTAAAGTAGTCTTTTATTTGTTTCGCGATGTACCTCGCGTAATCACCTTGGGTTCCATGCGCATTGCGCAAATGAAATCGTTTCCCAAGTCTAATTATAACCAAAACAAGGCGCAAATGTCAAGCGATATTCGCAATTGACTCTTTGCGCCAAGCCTTCTATATTATCTGTACTTTTATCATATTTGTTGTCCCAGAAATCCCCACCGGAACCCCCGAGGTAAAGACTGCCACATCACCTTTATGCACGAGGCCTTTTTCCAAACACGCCTCCGTAGCATAGTCAAAAAGCTCAAACACTTCGCTCTTCTCTTCCAGCAGAATGGGCGTCACACCCCAGGACATATTGAGCTGCCGTGTCACCTTTTCCGAAATAGCACAACCAATGATGTCACACTGTGGACGATAGCGTGAAATCATCCGTGCCGAACGCCCAGATTTTGTAACGGTAATAATCGCTCTTGCGCTGAGGTCATGAGCTGTGGTACAAGTGGCATGACTAATGGCATCTGTAATATCCGGATTCGCCTTTCTTTCATGGATAAAGAACCGCTTACGATAGTCAATATCCATCTCCGTACGCTCCGCCACACGAACCATCGTCTGCAATGCTTCGATTGGGTATTTCCCTGCCGCTGTTTCGCCGGAGAGCATAATGGCACTGGTTCCATCGTAAATCGCATTTGCCACATCCGCTGTCTCTGCTCTTGTAGGACGGGGATTTTTCATCATGGAATCCAACATCTGTGTCGCCGTAATCACCTGCTTACCAGCTTCATACACCTTCTTAATAATCATTTTCTGAATAATCGGAACTTCTTCATCCGGCACTTCCACACCCATGTCTCCACGGGCAATCATAATGCCATCTGCTTCGCGAATAATGGCGTCAATATTATCTACACCTTCTGCATTTTCAATCTTGGCAATGATATTAATATCCTCGCCACCATTTTCATCCAGCAACTGGCGTACCTGACGGACATCCTCCGCGGTTCGGGTAAAGGAAGCCGCCACAAAATCAATTCCCTGTTCGATTCCAAACAAAATATCCGCTTTGTCTTTCTCACTCATGTACGGAAGATTAATATGAACATTCGGAACATTGACTCCTTTGTGATCGGAAATCGTACCACCATTTACCACTTCGCACACGATGTCTTCGCCCCGCACTTCTTTTACAACCAATTCAATCAAACCGTCATCAATCAAAATACGGTTTCCTGGCTTTTCATCTTCGGATAGAGCCGGATATGTCACCGATGCCATAATAGAATTACCGACAACATCGCGACCAGTAAGAGTAAATTGCTGCCCCGCTTCCAACACCGCTTTTCCACCTTCAAACACACCCGTTCGAATTTCCGGACCTTTGGTATCCAATAGCATTGCCACCGGCTTGCCATACTCTTTTCGGAGGCGTTTTAGCATATCCATGCGCCCCTTATGTTCCTCATGATCCCCATGGGAAAAATTAAATCTGGCAACATTCATTCCTTCGCGAATCAATCCAGCCAAAACACCATCCCGCTCTGTGGCTGGTCCCATCGTACATACAATCTTTGTTTTACGCATTTGTCTCTCCCCTTTCCCTTTTAAAACGATACTACGCTTTCACTCTTCCCGATTTTAAATCAGATATATAAAATATGCCACATAACCGAGAAGCAGTATGATGCCACCTACTCGAGTCAGCTTCTTCTGACGAAGTACACAAAAGAACAAAATCACACCTGCTGCCGCCGCAATCATCGTATCCCATATGAACGCCGGGTCAAAGGCAACCGGAGTAATCAACGCACTCAAACCTACCACAAGAAGAACATTAAAAATATTACTTCCTACAATGTTTCCAATAGCGATATCCGATTTTCCTTTTCGTGCTGCCGATACAGAAGTTACCAGCTCTGGCAAAGAAGTACCCATTGCCACAATGGTAAGACCGATGATTCGCTGGCTAATGCCGATGCGCGACGCAATATTTACCGCCGCATCTACTGTGATGTCACTTCCCCACACAACTACAGCAAGACCAAGAACTGCATAAATAATAAGCATCCACAAAGGTCTCTGTTTCTCTTCCTCTTCCACATCTTGACGCTGCTTCATTGCCATTACAAATAAGTACGCAAGATATACCACGAAAAGCACCAAAAGGATGACTCCCTCCCAGAAATTCACACTTTTTCCATTCATTCCAAGCACCGCAAGAACCACCGTAATCGCTATCATAAATGGAAGTTCAATCTTTATGGTAGAGCTTGCCACTGATGTTGCAATAATACAAGCGGTAACTCCCAAAATGACAAATACATTAAACATGTTACTTCCGACTACGTTACCAATTGTAATTCCTGCATTTCCCTTGAGGGCTGCCGCAATACTCACCGCCGCCTCTGGCGCACTGGTTCCCATGGCTACGATGGTAAGACCAATAACCAACTGGGGAATCCCAAACTTATCCGCGATTCCTGCCGCACCTTCCACAAAAAAGTCAGCGCCTTTTACAAGCATCAAAAAACCGACTGCTAACAATACTACCTGAAGTACCATACCCATAACTTTTTCTCCTTTTCTGTAAATGGTTTTCCTTCGTATTGCAACACTCGGCAAATCCCTTTTGCATTAATTAAATTAAGCGAGCCTTTTGTTGCAACACAAAATCCCAACAAAAGTCTCGCTGCTTCGTTACGAACCGGATTCACTTCATCTATCTTGATGTCGTTCCTCGTACTGACGGCTTCGCAAACACTTTCGTGCCAGCTACTCCCTTTTATCTGATACAAATATACCAAAAGCAATCTAGCAAGTCAACCTAATTTTGTAAAATTATGTGTTTCACATACTATCTTCATACACAATCTCCCCATCGATAATCGTAGCAATGGTCCTCGTAAATATTTCCATGGGATTCCCCGTAAACACAGCAATATCCGCATCCTTTCCCACTTCCAGCGACCCCACGCGATCTGCCACACCACAAATCTCAGCCGCATGGATGGTAATGGCTTTCAGCCCTTCCTCCATCGGAAGTCCCTGCTTTACACAAAGCCCTGCACAAAGGGGAAGATAACGAACCAGGGACACGGGATGATCCGTCATAATCGCCACTTTTACCCCCGCTTTGGCCAAAACACCTGCTGTTTTAAAGCTCATATTCTGCACTTCCAACTTCGAACGCGCCGTCATATCCGGTCCTACGATTACCGGGAAGCCGGAACGAACAATATCCTCCACGATCAGATGCCCTTCTGTACAATGATCCAATGTGGCACGAAGATCAAATTCCTTGGCGATCCGAATGGCTGTCAATATATCATCCGCCCGGTGTGCATGTACTTTCAGTGGAATTTTCTTCCGTAATACCGGAAGCCAGCATTCCATACGAAAATCAGGTTTTTCCAATTTCCCCACCGACTTATCCTCTTGATACTGACACGCTTGGTACAACTGTTCCCGAATCATAGCTGCAATGGCCATACGCGTCCCGGGCATAGCGTCCTTATTTCCATAATTCACCTTTGGATTCTCGCCAAATGCCACCTTCATGGCCGCTGGCGCTTTCACAATCATCTGGTCAATGCATCGCCCCTGCACTTTCATAAACAAGGACTGCCCTCCTACCGGATTGGAACTTCCTGGACCTGTCATCAAAGATGTCACGCCTGCCATTATAGCATCGTGAAAAGCCGGATCCATCGGATTCACACCATCCACTGCCCGCAACTGAGGCGTAATGGGTGTTGTCATTTCATTGCAATCATCCCCGATAATTCCCCATTTTTCTTCCGAAATCCCCACATGACAATGGGCATCGATGAGTCCAGGAAGAACCCAGCCACCTTTTGCGTCCAGCACAGGTTCCCCTTCCCTTACCATCCCTTGTGTTGTTTGTCCAGATGGCATTTCTCCAATTTCTGTAATCTTATCATTCTCCCAGCGAATGTATCCATTTTCAATGGGTTCGCCTGTCATTGTCCACACTTTTCCATTTACTATAATCATAAAAAATCGTCCTTTCTGTCACCATTTTGTACAAAAAGAACGATTTTTATTCACATTTACCTTACTTGCCAATCAGCACTTAACAATATCGCGATACTTCGCTTTCAATGCCGCCCCACTGGCAAGCACCGTTTTCTGCGCCAATACTTCCAACACATCTACAAAACAGAAATCCAATTCCCTTTGTTTTTTCAGAAGAGACAATTCCGTACAACCGAGAATCAATTTTTCCGCACCACGGTCCAACAATGACCGACAAACTTTCTCAAACATATTCCAATCAACGGCACTTCCACTCTTTATCTGATCGTAAATCAACTTCATCACAAGGGTCTGTTCTGCAGGCATCGGAGCTATGGCTTCTACCCCCGCCTTGGCAAATTCCTGTGCCAGCACCTGGCTTTCAATGGTTCCGCTGGTAGCCAAAAGTCCCACTTTGCGAATGCCTTTTGCCGCAATATCTTCCGCCACATTTCCACAAAGAGAAATAACCGGCACCGTTAACGCTTCCACTATTTTCTCATAAAAATACTGTGCCGTCACGCACGGAATCGCGATAAAATCTGCTCCCATTTCCACTAATTGTTTCCCTGCCTGTATCATCTGTGGCAAGGGGCTTTCTTTACTTTTCCCGAGAATGTATTCGGTACGATCCGGGGTATCCGGAATACTAGCCAACACAAGTCTAGGATGCTCTTGGTCTCTGGTCACATCGGTCATCTCCGTGATCATTTCCAGATACTGCACCGTTGCCATGGGCCCCAGTCCGCCGATTACTCCTATCGTCTTCATTGTGGTTTCACTTCCTTTGGCTTCGGACTTGAGCTAATTTTCTTTGTCGCTCGCTTCACATATCGCTCTGTCTGGAAGCGGAAGGTGCTGGTGGAAAATCCCCACACTTGCTTATCCGTCAACAGACAAAAGTCCTCTTTCTGCTTTCGAGGTGTTGTATCTAAGTGATACCAGCCCTTTTTCACATACACAAGACTCCACCAGTGACGATACCCTTCATAAGATGGATATCGAGTAACCATGATATTAGGTATCCCGGCTCTCGTCAGAAGTATACGCGCTACCGAATAGTATGTAAAACAATCGCCAGACTGATAACGGATGCCGTCCAAAGCTGCTTTCCGCCAATCTTCATGAGTCCCGTTATCCACATACGAGCAACGCCCCTGTACATATTTATATATTGCTCGCGCTTTTTTCTCATCCGACCAACTCTTGTTTATGATACTTTTCAGCACACTATCCGCCACCTGTTCTGCCGTCCCCGGCTGAAGCACTTGTACTTTTGCCCAAGCAGTCGCTTTATTCCCTGCTTTATCTGTAGCAGAATAATACACTTTGTAAATGCCTTCTTTTTCCCAATTAATCTTGCTGGCGTCAACCTTTAGTTTTAGCTTACTGTCTCGATTGTCCGTCACCGTAACAAATTGAGCAAAATCATAGCTTTTCTTTTTATCCGTATAACAAGTCCAACGGATGTCTTTATCATAATAACTCTTTTTACCAATCAAGCCACTGATAACGGGAGCTTTTTTATCTTTCGTCCCCCAGCTCACCTTACCTTTGCCGGTTGTAGCATCATAAGTGTAAAGTCCAGTTCCAGCATAGAGACGAACTTTCAAAAGTTTCATAGCCGCCACATTTCCTGACGCATCTCCGGCACAACTTACTACTTTTGAAGTCTTTCCCGGCTTAATATTTTTCGCCACAAGCTTCACCGTCTTCGGTATAAGAGCCTCCGTTACTTGTCCTGTTTCCACCGCGGGAGCTTGTTGCTTCACTTGAATGGAATAGGTATACTCGATCTTCTTAATGGTTCCCTTGGACGCCGTGTTTTTCACTGCTGCCTGATACTTCATCTGACCATTTGCCCCAGCCTTCATTTTACCGTTTACAAGTTTTACTTTTGAATAAGACACCGTTAAATTTGGTTTCTTTTTCTTTGCTTTTTTCGCCGCTTCTGCTGGTTCTGCCTGACACCCAATCGCCAGACTCAAAACCAAGAGCGCTACCGCAAACACTCCTTTTCTCATACCTTACCTTCTTCCTACAAGCAAATTACTTTGTACCTACATAGCGAATGTTGGTCACTTTACCGTCCGTCACTTCAACCTGCAATTTAGACTTTGCTTTTTTATATGTATAAATTCCGAACTTTTCTTTTCCTTTTTTGTATTTCTTCTTCATCTGAGACAATGTACTTCCCTGCTTAATGCCTTCTTTTGTCGACACTTTGCTGGTCAAGAACGTAATTCCGTTGATATACTCTGCCCCTTTATCGGTATGGGAATAGGTGTACAAAATAAAATCTTTGTACTTGTATGTGCGGTCCTTGCCCTTGTATGCACAGCTCTTTGTCACCTTTGTTGCCAATGGCTTTCCTGCCTTCTTCAACAACTTCTTAGCTGGACTATGCATCCCCACTGTCACACCTTTGTACTTAAACAAATATCCTTTTGGCTTTGCCGCTTGTGCTGGTGTCGCTGTAATACATACCAACAGCGCCAATGTCAATACCGTTGCAATTCCTCTCCATAACTTTGTTGTCTTCATGTTTCCATTCCTCCTAATAGTTTCTGATTTCTCCATACTTGTCCAGTTCTTCCTGCTGCTTTTTCTTCATATCCTCGTAAAACTTTAGTTTTTCATCATATACCGCAGACAGCTTCGGATCGTCTCGATGATCTGTCACGCCATACTCCTCAGTCAGAACCTTTCCTATATACTCAGACAGCTTCTGGGCTCCATTCAAATTCATATGAAGTCCGCCGTCGTAGGTATCGGTTTCATAATCAATGCCGGTTTCCTCCAGCAATTCATAAAAATTAATGTATGGCAAGTTATGCTTGTCGGCATAAGCCACCACCTGTTCATTGTCGGACTCGTACCATTGTGGCGCTAGGCTTGGTGCCTTGATCAGGATAAGCTGAATCCCTTTCTCGGCACAAAGCTCCCGAATCTTATCCAGATAGGTTAGCGGGTACTGACCAAATGGTTCTCCTTCGTCCTTTGCAAGCTGTGGAATCTGGGCATCTTCGCCCAATTCCTCGTCGGCACCTTCAATATCTCCCCACGGATCGTCAATGCTTTCCTCTGGTTCCGGCTCCTCCTCTTCTCCCAGAAGCCAGGTAGGATCTGCCACGTCGGACTCACTTACCGGAAGCACATCAATTCGCATATAGTAACCATTGTGAGTTACCTTTCGCGGATTTCGATAATAGGTCACATCATCTTTTGTCAATTCTAAGATTCTCTGGTGATAACGCAACACTGGAAATACATAATCCAGCATTTTCTCCCCTTCGCACATGGACGCCCGAATGGCATCAACTTTTGTTTTGGACCACTCCATGCCATCCAAAGTCATGCGGTTGTATTCCTCCCGTTGAGGTTCCCCATGAGTCAACGCTTGAATGTTGTAAATAACTACCTTCGGCGTCTCTTTTCGCAGGGTATCTTCCAGCATATAATAGGACTGCCACGTCAACTGCTGGGCATTTCCCCGGATATAACTGGTGATTCCATAATTTTTCCAAAGGTACATCGGGTCAAAGTTTTCATAGACCTCACAGTCCCCCACCATAATGACATCGTGGTCTGTAGTCTCGTCATAATATTCTGCCGTGAAGTTCCCCTCCAGAATATCCGTGTACTTTGGCTCCACCAAACGCTGAACACCAAAGAACAAAACCACCACCACTGCCACAGAGCAGACTGCTGTGATTATTTTTTTCACTCGTTTCATATCACTCAACCTTACTTTTAAAACTGATTATAGATAAATTGCTGGGCATCAAATCCCACACCATAATTGCCTAAGAGCAATACAGCAAAGAATAACAATACATACAAACCGTAGCGAACAACATACGGCTTGCGGGATATTTTCTCCCGAACACTTCCATTTCTTCCCCACATACTTACCGCAAACATCAGCAACACGCCCATGCCCACGATGGCATAATCCTTCATACTAAGTCCCAGATCCAGGAACTCTTGCTTCGTCACTGCGTCAAGATCAAAGCGCGTAAACATGTGGACAAATTGCTTGCACGTGGTTCGCACACTTCCATAATTGTCAAAAAGGCGGATGCAGCACATCAAGGAAAAGGTACGAATCACCTGGAATCCTCGATAAAAGGTGCTGGCGGTCAATCGCGGAAACGCCTTGTGGAATCGCTCATACAACGGCGTTAATTCCTCGGAAATCAATATGATGACACCGTTTGTCAATCCCCATGCCACAAAGTTCCATGCAGCGCCATGCCAAATACCAGTAGCCAACCACACGATTACAGAAGATATGTACACCGCTGCCCGGCGTGCCACCGTCATACCAAAATGCTTCTTGCAAAAAGTAGTGATATTTTTCAATGGGCGACTGATACTAAATGGATAAAACACATAATCCCGGAACCAGGTTCCCATGGTGATGTGCCATCTACGCCAGTACTCTGCAATGTTTTTTGAGAAGAATGGGCGGATAAAGTTTTCTTCCAACCGGATGCCAAAGACCTGCGCGATACCGATGGTGATATCGATACCTCCAGTAAAGTCGGCATAGAGCTGAATGGCATAAAATAACATGCCAACGATGACAAATGCTCCGGTGTAATACTCCGGATCTCCCATGAGTGCTACCACCGCTGCACTAATTCGGTCCGCCACCACAAGCTTCTTGAAATAGCCCCACAGGATTCGCTCCAATCCGAAACGAACTTGTTTCCAATCAAAGGAATGCTTCCCATACAGCGTCTCAGACAAATCGCCATAACGACTGATAGGGCCCTGAATCAGCTGTGGAAAAAAGGATACAAATAGCATAAATTTGAATACGTTTTTCTGAGGTTCGCATTTGTTCCAATACACGTCCAAAAGATATCCCACTGCCTGAAAGGTGTAAAAGGAAATTCCCATTGGCAAAATTAAATTTGCATAGGAGAATCCTTCTTTTCCTGCCACTTCCATGACAGAATTCACATTTTCAATGACGAAGTTTGTGTATTTTAACACTGCCAAAATCCCGAGATTGAAGAAGAGACAGAATAGCATGACACGCTTTTTCTTTGCGTTAATTGTTTTCTTATACGCCTTCTTTTCCTCTCTGGATGGCTTTTCGATCTCGCCTTTTTTTATCTTTTCGTTGTAGGCTGCCAGCACCTCATCCTGTCGCCCCATCAAACGTCCCGCCGCGTATACAGTCAACGCTGTAGCAAGGATAAACAGGGGATAAATCTTTCCTGCGGTGTAGTAAAAGGCAAAGTTCGCGATAAGCAAAAGCCCCCATTGAAACCGCTTCGGCAAAATGTAATACAGCACAAATATCGCCAGCAAAAAGCCAACAAATCCATATGATGTAAACACGTCTGTTCCTCCAAATTATTCGTCCATAAGACGAGCGATCATATTTGTCAAGCGCTCCACAGAGTTAAAGTTCTCCGCTACAAAATCCTTGGCAGTAATCTCCACGTCAAACTCCTCGCCAAGCTCGGTCACCAACGTCACCAGGTCAAAGGAATCCAAAATCTTGTCATCCACAAGCGCCTCTTCTGCCTCATAATCCACATCGGCATGAAGCTCCTCTAATATATCCAATATTCCTTCTTTGATTTCTTCCAATTCCATTATTTATCTCTCCTTCCTCGTCTACTCTTTTTCTGTTCCATATAGATTTCCTGCATTTTCAATCGGTCCATTTTTCCATTGGTGGTCAGTGGCAATGTGTCCAACTGCACAATAGCATTTGGTATCATGTACCGTGGCAACCGCTCCTTCAGCTCCACTGTCAGTTCCTTTTTGTCCACGTCTCCCACGTAAAACAGAACGATTTTATTATTTTCTTTTATGTAAATGCAACAGCAGGTTTTCACGCCTTCGATCAACGCCACATCCGCATCAATTTCACCAAGTTCGATGCGGTGTCCCATGTGTTTGATCTGGTAATCCTTGCGGGAAGCAAAATACAAATGGCCACCTTCGCCATAGTATCCTAGATCTCCCGTCCGGTAAATCCTCTCCGGATAATACGGATTCAACGGATTTTGGGTAAATACCTCCGCCGTTTTCTCCGGGTTATTATAGTACCCATGGGTCAAGCAGGTTCCCTTAATACAGATTTCTCCCGGCTCTCCATAAACCGCTTCCTTGCCATCTTCATCAAGCAAAAAGATCTCGGTATTGTGAAAAGGTTTTCCAATCGGAATCACTTCTTTTTCTTCAAACAATCGATCTGCATGATAATAACAGCTCATGCCAGTGGCTTCCGTCGGACCGTACAGATTCGTAAACTTCGCCTCTGGCAATGTAGTTTTCCACAAGTTAAACTGCTTGATTGGGAACACTTCGCTACCAAAAGCAATGGTGTGCAAATGCTCCGGCTTCACCACATCAAAAGTACCAAACGCAGATATCATAGTCAGTGCCGATACCACCCAGCAAATGGTATTGATCTTGTGGTCATTTAGATACTCCACCAACTTCACTGGTATCATGAAGTTTTCCTTTGGAATCAGCCAAGTAGATGCCCCGAATTTCAATGTCGGATACACTTCCTTCATACAAGCGTCCAGATACAGTGGCGTCTGATTGCCAAATACGGTGTCTTCGTTAAATCCAAGCACATCGGATAAACTCTCGATGTAATCAATGACACCACGATGATGTCCCACCACGCCCTTTGGCACGCCAGTAGAACCTGACGTAAAAAGAACATAAATCGGATCGGTGTCCAATGCACTATCCCGAATCAACGTAATGGCTTCTTCGTCGATTTCCCCTTGTAGGCAATCTTCGTAGGATATGGTGGTTCCCTGAAAATTCAGCGCCTCGATCTTATCTGCGGTACTCTCATCGTAAATCATGTATTTTGCCTGAGTATTTTCTAGGATTAATTCCATCCGTCGTCTCGGCATCTCTTCATCGATGGGCACATAAAAGCATCCGGCGTAAATCACACCAAAGAATGCAGTCAATGTGCATGGCGATTTCTTCATATATACGATAACCGGCTCCTTTGCCGCCTGGTTGCGTACAAGAACGCTTGCCACCTGGCGAGAGCGGTCATACACCTCTTGAAAGCTAAGCTGTATTTCATCGTCACCGAATGCCATTTTATCTGGCAATCGCTGTACGGTTTCTTCCAAATATTCGAGTACATTTGTCTGCATAGGTACTCTCCTTCCCCTTTATTTGACATAATCCCTTGAATTATAGCATAAATTGGTAAAATTATCAACTTTTGGCTTATCAAAACAAACACAAGGCGAACCGATGGATTCAACGATTCGCCTTGTATGTAGTATCTTTGATGGTAACTATTCAGGACTTCTCCCAGCCCCAATTCGCATTTCGAACACTTCGTGTTCTTTCTCGCCTTTAGTAAGGCTAAAAATGCTCATATGGGGTGGGGGAGCCCTATTAGGACCAATGTGTGGAAATCAATGCCTCTTACGTGCAAGCACGACGAATCATGTGATTTCCACACATTGGTCCTGAATAGTTACCTTTGATATTATTTTTTGATTTTTATCTTTTTCTTGCCCATCCAGGACTCGGCGATGGATTCTGCATCTACATAACTTCGGAATTGGAAATAATATGTCTTTCCTTTCTTAAGACCTGTGATATCGATTGTATCATTATCCTTTCCTGCGTTGTATATCCATGCCTTTTTCGCATTCTTCATATCCTTAGATTCCGAATATCTTATCTCATAATCCGAAAAAGAACCATAGCCATTGTAATATCGGATTTTTACACGAGCAGTCCCAGGCGCTTGATTTGTTATCTTATACTTGAACCAATTCGGTCTAAGTATAACTTTTTTCGCATTCGGGCCCACCCCATAGGTGACAAAGGAGTAACTATTCTTTCCTTGCCAATTCCAAGACAATGCTTTGTATCCTTTCTTCTTCACATTCAAAGGTACTTTCACGCGCTTTCCATACTCATAGGAACTTGGCAAATAGCCACTTTGAACTCCACCTTGAAGTTTGTACGTAATAGGAACTTGTATTCCGGACGCTTTGGCCGTCTTTCCTTTCGGAACTGCCGTCACTTTTTTACCTTTTACCTTCCATATACGATAGCCTTTGTCGTTATCTAGCTTGCAGGAAATCTTGGAGCGATTAACGACGGTATCTAACATCGGACATTTTTTTGTAGCATTCTTTTTCCAAGATTTTAGAGAAGATGGCAAAACAATTCTTTTTAATTTTTTGCATCCATAAAATGCGTATTCACCGATATTTGTCACCGTATCTGATATTGTGATACTTTCTAACGAAGAACACCCCGAAAACGCAGACTCACCAATCTCTTGAAGATTTCTTCCGAAGACAATCGTCTTAAGGTCGTAACAATTACTCACTCCACTTTTACCAATCTTAATTAACGAATTTGGAAGAATAAGACTCTCCACATCGCCAAAACCAGATAGGGCTTGCTCACTTAATTCTGTGATTCCTTCACCTATCACAATCTTCTTTACTTTCTCCTGTTTTTCATATGGAATAGACTGATAATAATCTTTATAACTTAATGTCCCACTTCCCGAAAAGGTCAGTGTGCCATCTGTCGTCAAATGGTAACGGATATTTTCACCAGCTTGAGCTGTCAGCGCACATGCACAAAATAGGCATATATAAATCATCACCCCGAAAAAGCATTTACAAATTCTTCTCATATTCACACCTTCCTTTACTTTTTATATGGAGTATTAATCTTGTCCAAAGAAACTTTAGCAAGATACTGTTCCTTGTCATCCTCTGTTCGATATTTCACAACTGCAAACTTAAGATCGTCTCCTACAATATGTCCACCTTCCAACTCGAATTTCAAATCGGTTTGTGCAATTCCTGGGAATGCAATATATTCTCGATATACTTTATAAGTAAGTCTACCTGCTATTGCGAATCGAATTTTTGTAATTGTAACTGGTTTCGTATGCTTTTCTTGCCCACTTGTTATGTACACATCCCATTTCCCCTTAGAAACCTTTTCAATATCTATCGATTGAAAAGAACCATTCGGATGTAAAATGTAAGTATTTCCTCTTCTCTCATAGAACGAACCATAGCAACTATTTCTTATCTTTTTGGCGTTTTTCTTATTTTTTCCTTTAAAAGAAAATGTGCCCTTGATTCCTTCTGAAAAACATCTTCTAAGTTTTTTCATATTGTACAAGCTAATTTCTGTTGTTCCATTTATTAGTCTTTTCCAAATCACTAAAGTTTTCCCATCGGCTGTCAAAGCAGCATCGACTCGGTTCATTCTGCTGCTCTTTTTTCCACGCTTGTTAGCATATTCCAAATCTCCAAGTCGCAAAAAGTCCCTCTTATTCCTCGCACCAGTGGCATAATCATACCCTTTAGATTGAGCAATTTGATTAAACTTTTCTTTTTTCATTATGACCAACTCTCTAGCAAAACCATTATGTGCATTTCCCGCAAGAAAGTAATACTCTTGATTTCCGACGTAAAATTGCTCAAATGTTTGGCCATGGGCAAAACCCGTTAAGATAATCGGTTCAGAAAAGGATATGTACTTATTTTGACTTTCCTTTGCCGACCTCAGCAACGCATCATTAACTCCCACCTTTTTCTTATCGTTTACTCTGTGATGCATAGTATAAACACCACCTGGCACTGGCAAATAATTTTGTATCGCTTTATCAGATGCAGCTAAATCAAATTTCATATCCAAAGCACATGGTATCACTTTCGGCGTTGGGGTTGGCTTAGGAGTACTTGTAGGCGAACTTTGTTCCTTACGGGACCATGTTGTCGGAGTAAGATTAGCAATGTATTCTTCGTATTCCTCACGTGTCTCAAAATAATCAGCATCATAGATACACTCGTCATCCTCATAATCATAAGGTCCTTCGATTACATACTCTGTGTCGTCTTCTTCATATACACCCATTTCAAAAGCTTCCTTACTGTAAATCTCGGCCTTCTCTTCACATGTTGCAATAAAACCAAATTCGACACTCTGTCCTACTTCGATATTTTGATTATTCACTACATTTTCAATTTCATAATAGTATGGTGAATTATCTTCTTCCGAATACATAATTTCTCCGTTCCATATACTAGTAATGATAAAGTTACTTTCAAAATCAAGGCTCCAATCCTCGATCTTGTTTTTCCCTGTATTTGTTATTACAATTTTACCATTAACCTGATTGTCCCAATTACTGTATTCTACATATTCGATTTTACAATCTTCTACAGGAACGGACTCCCGATTCACCAAACAATATTCTGGAAGAACCACGTCCTCATCACATGCAACTGTCATACCAAATGTGACACTTCCATCCAGCGGAATATCTTGATTCCATTCTGCATTATGTATCGTGTATTCGTCTTCTTCCTGAGATGTCACTTTAGCATTCCATATATTTTCGACTTTGAAATTTGCTGAAATCGTGATTTCCCAGTTATCAATTTTCTCATCCAAAATATTTGAAAGTGTAACATCCACATTGCAGTGCCCATCCCAACTACTTGTAACATTGTAAGATATTTTGACATCGTACTCGTCTGCCATATCAACTTCTTCCTGCATAGTTGTTTCTTCAACGATGTCCTCTTCCGCATTTGCATATTTCACATTTGCCATTAGTAAACTATTCAACAACATTGAAAACGCAAGCACAAATGCAATTGTTTGTTTCATCTGTTTTCGCATAATATTTCCTCTCTTATCCATTACTTTTATTTATAGTTATAAATAAACATTATAGCAACCTTAATTACAGATGTCAAATGATACCATATTCCCATGGACTTTTCCCACCATCCCCGTTATAATATACATAGATGTGGACACTTTCCACACACTACACAAAGAATGGAGAAAGCCATGAAATACATACCGATTATTATCATATTAGTTCTTATCTTAGCAATCATCATTGCGATTTATGTTGGTATCCAGCACATTCGCCGGAAGACCAGAGAGTTTTCCCGCCAGGTATTTGGCACCGAGGACATTACACAAGCAGCTGAGCAGATGCGTCAGGAATACGCCACCACACCAAAGTCGGTGTCCGCCATGACGAGTCTCATGCTTCCTCGAATCACAAAGGACTTTCCTGAATTTCAGTACGACGAAATGAAGGAGCGCGCCATCAATGTGCTGACCAGTTATCTGCAGGCAATTACGTTGAAGGATATGGCTGGACTCACCGATGCGGGGGAGGAATTGAAGGAACAATTGCGCCAGCATTTACAGATGTTATCCACAGAAGGAAAACGAGAACATTTTGAACAAGTTGAATTTCATCGAACAGAAATCAGTCAGTATCGAAAGACCGAAGGACGTTGTATCGTCACCTTCCAGTCCGCCATTGGATGCTATCACTACATCACAAATTCCAGTGGAGCTATCATCGAAGGCAGCAAGGATTACAAATACCAGACTCGTTTCAATGTGGATTTACTTTATGTTCAGAATCGTGATCTGGTGGAAGATCAAGCCACACAGGTTCTCGGTGTCCATTGTCCAAACTGCGGTGCCCCAATCAAGGCTCTCGGAGACAAGTTTTGTGAATACTGTGGTTCTCCAGTTACGGAAATCAATCTTCACGCATGGACATTTTGTAACATCGAAGAGAAAAAATAGAAATTGCCGCCAAGAGCGGATACTCCGACGGCAATTAATCTCATATGTAACTATGTTTTTACTTAGCGGGTGCTTTCCTCAGAAGCTCCCGCTGTTTTATTATGGCTTGCAATGCTTCTTCTGGGTCGTGTATTTCCCACACCGCTGTCTCCATGGGACAATATCCGGTGTCGGTACGATTTCGAATGGCCTTCACCACTTCCCCCGCTTCCACTTTTATCTTATATTTCTCTAGCACAACCTGCGCCGGCTCACTAATGACATCGGCATACAACGTGTCCACGTTCAAAAGCACATAGAGAAAAGCTGCTGCCTTTCCCACCACTTTGTCCGCCGCACAAAAACCCACTGGCACATTGTTCTGTTCCAAACATTGCAAAAGCGGAGCTACACCTCGGTCGATACTTGTAAAGCACCAGTCATCCTTTACAAATACACAGGTGTACGAATTCTCTCTTAGTAATTTTTTCGCCTGCTGGATCATCTTATCTTCTCCGCAAAGTCTTTGATGGCTTCGGATATCTTCAGTTGCTGTGGACAAACGCCCTCACAACTACGACAACCCACACAGGCATCTGGTCGCTTATCCTCATCCAATGCCATAACGCCCTCCAACGCGGACTCTTTGTTTCCTGAAAATACGTATTCATTATGCAATTCCAGAAGTCTTGGAATTTCCAAGCCTTTCGGACATTTTTCCGTACAATAACGACAAGAGGTACATGGCAAAAGCATTTCAATCATCTCATCTGCAATTTCCGAAATACAAGCCATCTCTGTTTCATTTAATGGCTCATTTGTCTCAAAGGTCTCGATGTTATCTTTAATCTGTTCAAAGTTAGACATTCCGGACAAAATCACAGTAATCTCTGGGATGCTCTGCAGATAGCGGAATGCCCACGCAGGAACTTTTTCCTCTGGACGAAGCTTCTGCAAACGGCTCTCGTACTCCTCGGACACCGTGGCAAGCTTTCCACCACGAAGTGGCTCCATAACCCATACCGGAATTCCGTATTCCTTCAAAAGTTCCACTTTTTTATTCGCCTCTTGGAATTTCCAGTCCACGTAATTAATCTGCAACTGACAAAATTCGATGTCCTCTCCATAAGCCTCTAAAAAGCGCTTAAAAATATCATAATCCGCATGAACGGAAACGCCAAGATGCTTGATTCTACCGTTCTTTTTCTGCTTCATCAGATAATCATAAATTCCGTATTTTGGATCCAAATACGCTTCTATATTTTGATCTGACAAGCAGTGGAACAAATAGAAATCAAAATATTCCATCCCTGTCTTTTCCAGCTGCTTTTCAAATATCTCCTCTACCTTATCCATATTACTTAGGTCGTAGCCCGGAAACTTCGTTGCAAAATAATAGCTATCTCGCGGATATTGATTCAGTATCTTTCCCATGACAATTTCCGATTGACCACCATGGTAACCAAACGCGGTATCATAATAATTGATCCCCTGCTTCATGGCATAATCCACCATCTCCGCTGTAGCAGCCTCGTCAATTTTCTCGTAATCACCGTCTACGGTTGGCAGGCGCATAGCACCCATACCTAACATAGAAAGTTCCATATCTTGAAATTTTTTGTAAACCATTTTATGTATCCTCCTACGTAACAACTACATATTCTTCGCAAAATCAATTCGATAATCCATGGATTCTGCCATTTCACTCAATTCTTCCACCTGATTCAACTCATACGGAAACAGCACATAGCTATCACTATCGATATCAATTGCTAACACCACAAAACCTTCTGGCGCCCACTTCGCATCCAATATTTCGCACCATTCAGACACCTCACCGTCTTCGTCAAACCATTCCTCATCCATAAAGAGTTCTTTCGTCTGCACCCCTCTTAACTCCCCTAACAGATATAGAAAATCCTCCAAGCTTGCTGACCAATCCACCTCACAGGCATAACCATTGTTTTCCAAGGCATCCACCATAGCAAGCCAAGAGATTTCCTCCTCAATCTCCTCATACTCCTCAATGCCTCTTTCATCAAATTGATCCTGGTGCTTTTCAAAATAACTTTCTGGATCCGCCAGACAGCTTTCCACTTCTCTCATTACCTCATCATTCTCTTCACAAATTGCTTTCGTTATTGAACGTAACATATGCATCCTCTCCTTTTCAACAAATCCTCCCCCAACTATTTATCATTATACCTTCCTTTATCTCATTTGTACACAAGATATTGTGCGGTGTTTCATACCTCTCCTAACTCATTGGTGGGCGGCTTGCACACATGTCCCTGACACACATAAAATGTAGTCTTATCCTCTTTTAACGGATACTCCTTCGTGGGATTTTCCAGCACAGTAACCACCGCATCCAAAGGAATTCCACAAGGCATATTTTTCAGCTCTTTTTTATCCTTTACAACCACTGTTATTTTCATCGGTGGTTCCACAAAATCCGAAAGTGCCACGAGAAACATAGCATATGCCGCCGGATAATGCTCCGCTTCTGCGCTCATGAAAGCCAACTGCTTTTCTGCCAATTCATAATATCGATTTTCCTCAGTCAGATAATACAGTTGCACAAGGTTATATGCCATAGCGGAATTCCCACTAAAAATAGCACCGTCGTAAGTCTCTTTTGGTCGCAAAATTAGCTGTTCGTTTCCCTTACCATACAGATAAAATCCGCCCTGCTTTTCGTCGTGATAATTTGTGATGGCTTTTTCACAAAACACCTTTGCTTTATCTAGGTATTTCTTCTCTAGCGTTGCCTCATACAACGCAAGCAAAGCAAAGATCTCATTGGCATAATCGTCCAAAAATCCTTTCCCACTTCGCTTTCCCTTTCGGTAGCTCGTATATAGCGTATCCTCTTCACAAAGATTTTCCAGGATAAATTGTTGTGCTTTGGTTGCCACTTCAAGATAATTTTTCTTACCAGTGATACGATACAAATGACACATCGCTACTATCATTAGCCCATTCCATGAAGTTAATATTTTATCATCCTTGTGTAATGAATATCGATTTTTTCGGTATTCATATATAGATGGCAAATCAGCATCAAATCTGTCCTGAATCCCATCACTTTTTAAAAGATTCGGAATGCTTTTTCCTTCAAAATTCCCCTGCTCTGTAATGTCAAAATACTGGTTGAATTCTTTTCCTTTTTCCTCACCAAGAACTCCAATAATCTCCGACGGTGAAAACAGATAATATTTCCCTTCCACACCTTCACTATCCGCATCCTGTGCGCTGTAAAATCCTCCTTCGGGTGCAGTCATTTCTCGCATAATATAGATTGCAGTTTTCTCCGCTACGGTTCGATAAATCGAATCCTTTGTCAGCTGATATGCCTTACAATACGCAAGAATTAATAACGCATTATCATACAACATTTTTTCAAAATGAGGCACCAGAAAATAGCGGTCTGTGGAATATCTGCTAAAGCCTCCACCGATATGATCAAACATACCACCACGGTACATTTGGAGTAACGTCTTCTCTGCCATTTTCATTGCTATTTCATCCTTGTTTTTTTCATAATACTTCATCAAAAATAACAAGTTGTGAGGTGTTGGAAACTTAGGTGCATCCCCGAATCCACCAAAGGAAGAATCAAAGGTGTATTGGTAAATCTCAAGGGCTTTTGCTATCCGCGTGGCATCCATCTCGCCTGTAACTTTTGTTCTTTGATCCAGATGTGCGATCAGTTCCTCGGCAGATCTTAATAGTAAATCTCGATCTGATTTCCATTTTTCCTGAATTGCCAAAAGCAATTCCATCAAACCAGCATGACCATAGCGAGTGTTTTTCGGAAAATACGTTCCGGCAAAAAAGGGCTTTTGATCCGGTGTCAGAAAAATCGTGGTAGGCCAGCCGCCACTTCCCGTATAGGCTTGACACACTGCCATATAGATGCTGTCGATATCCGGGCGCTCTTCTTTGTCCACCTTTATGGATATAAAATATCGGTTCAAAATATCCGCAACTTGCGCATCTTCGAAACTTTCATGTGCCATTACATGGCACCAGTGACAGGTACTATAACCGATGCTTAAAAACACCGGCTTGTCCTCCTTCTTAGCTCTTTCAAATGCTTCCTCACACCACGGATACCAGTCCACTGGGTTATTTACATGTTGTAATAAGTATGGACTCGTCTGGTCCTTTAGATGATTTTGCATACCGTTCATCTCCTTCTTATCTTTATGAATTAGTATGCAAAATTTTGTACAAATTATTGCCTCAGAAAAAAGCAAAATAGGAAAGGTTTTCCCTTAACTTTGTGTTATGATATACGTGTAGCTACAAAACAACCAGAAAGAAGGTGCCCATTTGAACAATCGAGAAATCATTCAGAATAGCATTGATTATATTGAAGCGAATCTAACCGCAGACATTACTGCACAGGAGTTGGCCCACAAGGCCGGATTCTCGCTCTTTCACTATTACCGATTATTTCAAGCCGCCACAGGAATGCCGGTTATCCAGTACATCGCTCACCGCAAGCTGATCCATGCGATTTACCAAGTCAGTTGTGGTCGTAAGATGATCGACGTGGCCCTGGAATATGGTTTTGACACCTATGCTGGTTTTTATCGGGCGTTCAAACGGGAATTTGGTTGTACCCCTTCGGCTTTTTTGAAAAATCACAAAATCAAAAAGCCTTACCACATTGATTTATTAGAGGAGGAACACATTATGTTATCACATAAAAGAATAGCAGAAATTTTGAAACACTGGAACTTGGAAAACGAAACCATTTCCGATGTTTATTATAAGGGTAGCGGAAACCGTAACGACAACGCGTATTACGTTGGTGATGAATATATCATTAAATTTACAGCCAACTTAGGAAAGCTTACCAATCACATTCAGCTTTCAAAATCTCTGGAAAATGTAGGGTTATACGCGGCTACACCGATCAAAACGACGGATAATGAAGACTATATCCATGATGGCGAGTTGTATTTTTGCCTTACCAAGCGCCTAGAAGGCAGTGAAATCGTAACCAATGACATGTATAAGGACGATTACAAACCAAAGGCACGATTTGTGGGCGAAATCATCGGCCAGCTCCATGAAGCTCTGAAAGATGCAGATGCTCTCGTTAATGACACAAATCTTTACGAAACCGTTGTGAATTGGGCAATCCCAAAAACCAAAGAGCTTCTCGGTCTTTCCGACGATTTGTGTAAGGATTACATGGATACTTTTGGCAAACGTTTCCCTTCGTTACCAACACAGATTATCCACCGCGACCCAAATCCAGGAAACATTATTTTAAACAAGGACAAATGGGGCTTTATCGATTTTGAATTGTCCGAGCGCAATCTGCGAATCTTTGATCCTTGCTATGCCGCTACCGCTATTTTGTCTGAAAGTTTTTCGGAAGGCGATTCCGACAAATTGGAAACATGGATTGAAATTTATAAGAACATCATCCACGGTTATAACAGTGTAGCAAAATTAAGCGAAGATGAGCGTGTCGCAATTCCATATGTCATACTCTCGAATCAGCTTGTAAGTGTGGCATGGTTTGCCGAGCAGGACAAATACAAGGATATTTTTGAAACCAATATTAAAATGACAAAATGGATTGTGGAACACTTTGCCCAGCTCCGCATGGAGTAGATCTACACAATAAAAGAGACTATGGAAACCGAGATATATTTCTCAATTTCCTAGTCTCTTATTTTTTAGTACAGACTCTGTATCTCCTGCTTCGCTTTTTCCATCGCTGCGATCACGTGGTCACACCACTGGTCAAACTCCTTATCCTCCACCTGACATTCCTCATGCTGCAAGACATATTCAATGGTTTCTCGAACTCCCGTATCAAATCGAACCGTCGCCACATAGTCTGGCACCGCGCGTTTAATCTTGGAATTATCAAACACAACAGAGCTTGCCTTGTCCCCAATCAAACTTCCTTCAAAGTCATATTTTCCTAACGCAGAAAGGAAATCCGATGGCACGTAATACGGTTTCAATTCCACTCCAAGGCAATCTGCCACAATCTTGTAAATCTGATTCCAAGTCAGTGTCTCATCGGAAGTAATGTGATAGGTCTCACCGATGGCATGTATATTTCCCATTAAGCCCACAAAGGCTTTGGCAAAGTCGCTGTTGTGGGTCACGGTCCACAAGGAAGTTCCGTCACCGTGGATAAGAACTGGTTTGCCTTCCAACATTCGCTTCAACACCTGCCAACTTCCACTGTCTCCGTGTACCCCCAGCGGCACAGAGCGATGATCGTAGGTATGACTTGGTCGCACGATTGTCACCGGGAATCCATTTTCCCGATACATCTTCATCAAAAATTCCTCACAGACAATCTTGTTTCTGGAATACTCCCAGTGCGGATTGGCAAGAGGGGTTCCTTCTGTCACTTTGTAATCCGAAAGCGGTTTCTGATATGCCGATGCAGAGCTGATATAGAGAAACTGCTTCGTCTTTCCCGCAAAAAGTCGATAGTCACGCTGCAACTGTTCCTCTTCGAAGCCGATAAATTCGCAGACTGCATCGAAACTCATGCCCTCTAACTTTTCTGCCGCCTCTTCCTCGTTATTGATATCGCCCTGAATGATTGATACATTTTCTGGCACTTCTCCACTTTTGGATCCCCTATTAAACAACGTAACTTCATGATTTGTTTTTGCCAGGAGACGAGTCACCGCCGTGCTGATCGTCCCCGTTCCACCAATAATAAGTACCTTCAATACGGTCCTCCTTTATATCTGTGCCTTTGCGGCAATGCTATAAATCTCTGCTACATCTTCGGAAGAAAGTGCTACAAATCCTCCAGTTTTTCCATCCCCAAGACCAAATTTCTCTACGAGAACTGGGATATCTTCTTCTTTTGCACCAAGCTCTGCGAAATTAATCGGCATACCAATGTCGTGCAAGAATTTACGGAAGCATGCAATACCCTCTTTTGCGGTCTCTTCCGGACACTCGAAGTTCATCTGGCATCCCCATACACGTACTGCCATCTGGGCAAATCGCATCACATCATGCTTGTATACAAACTCCATCCATGCTGGCATGATAACCGCAAGACCAGCACCATGAGCACAGTCGTACAGACCAGAAAGCTCATGCTCGATGCCGTGGCTGTTCCAATCCTGGCTTCTTCCTACGCCAACAATGTCGTTATGAGCTACGGTTCCCGCCCACATAATATTGGCGCGAGCCTCGTAATTATTTGGATCTTGGATTACTCGTGGTGTCTCTTTGATCATCGTAACCAAAATTGCCTCACAGAGACGGTCGGTAATCTCCACCTCTTTTGTATTGGTAAAATATCGTTCGAATACATGTGCCATAATATCGGTAGCACCGCAAGCAGTCTGATATGCTGGCAATGTCTGTGTCAATTCCGGATTCAGCACAGAAAAACGTGGTCTCAGAAGATCGGAGCTAGTGTCTCGTTTTAACATTCCTTCCTCTTTTGTCACCACCGATGCACCAGAACCTTCACTTCCTGCCGCCGCAATCGTAAGCACGGTACCGATTGGCAACGCCTTCTCCACTGGTTTTCCCGTTCCATAATAATCCCAGAAATCTCCATCATACGGAACACCAAGAGCAATTCCCTTAGAAGAATCGATACAAGATCCTCCCCCTACAGAAAGGATGAAATCCACATTTTCTTCACGACAAATTTTGATACCTTCGTAAATAAGAGTATCTCGTGGATTCGGCTGTACACCACCAAGGGTC
Source organism: Eubacterium sp. (assembly GCA_045578325.1). Taxonomy (GTDB): domain Bacteria; phylum Bacillota; class Clostridia; order Lachnospirales; family Lachnospiraceae; genus Eubacterium_F. The sequence continues at coordinate 9,756 of JAZNJZ010000070.1, read as the reverse complement.
ACGTAGGTAATGCCGCTTTTTTCCAAAGATGCTTTCACACGATCCAGAAGTCCCGAACGCTCTACCGAACCAGAACCGTAGTGAATCAACACACGACTTCCGCCAAATTTTTTCACATACTCTCCACAATCATTTTCTTTTCCCTTACCAAATACAAACTCGGTTGGACTGTAAAAATTAAAATTATCCATAGCTCTTTCCCTTTCTATCTTTGAATAGTTACATTTTTTATATTATATCTTCCCAAGAAAAATCTTTCTAATATGTTGTAGTTCATCGCTGCTCATTTTTTGCGTTGTGGAACACTTCTGTATATTTTCCTACAAAACTTTGCTTCCATTGGCACTTAACTTAAACTTCGCGCCCAACACTTCTGCAGCACGACGGCACATTACCATACGTCCCAAGAAGATTTCAAAGTAATCGTACATGGTACAGATGTCTTCATCAATCTGCAGATTCAATGCAATGACTTTTTTCTCCGTATCAATTTTTAAATTTGCTCCTTCTACCGCATAATTCACACGGTCATGGATGTCAAACTTGGACTTATCTTTCGTCCGCACACGGTTTCGACGAACGTCGGTCTTATCCGCGATAATCAACGCCGCCGACACCACATCCACCGCGGTTCCCGTGGACTCATCGTGATTGGCAATGGCTGACACGATCTGCACCCGATCCTCCAGCGAAATATCTGTCTGACGCAAAATATCATTGGCAAGAAGTGAGCCGTACTCCGCATGGTGCTTCCGGTTTACTCCGTTTCCGATATCATGTAGAAATCCTGCGATTTTTGCCAGTTCCACTTCATGCTCCGAATACCCAAAAGTCTCTAAAATTCGCCCTGCCTGTTCTGCCACTAATCCACAATGCGCCTCGGAATGGTCCGTGTACCCAAGCGTCCCAAGATTTTCATTTCCTTTTTTCATAAATGCCAGAACTTCCGGATTATTTTTTATTTCTTCGTAAGTCATACATGTTCTCCCTTCTTTTTTACATGATTCCACTATGTCTTTTTTATTATAACACAAAAAAATTCACCCTCCAAATCACATTTAACTTGAAGGGTGAAAGACTTACTTTTTTCGTTATTCACTATAATTCTCTTTTGTATATTTCATAATAACCTTACTATCTCGTGGCATTCTACATCCCACAATATATTCACCATCGTTATTGGATGTTCGAATAATACATCCTTGTAACTCTTCGCCAGACAAGAGTTCAAAACCATGAATTTGCAAGAGAATATCCTGGCCTTTTATGTCAGCAAACATCTCATCATAAGTAGCAAACGCAAATCCGTTGGCGCTTATGTTTACCATTCTGCCGATGTAGGATTCATCCTCTCCCTTTACCTTAATGGAACAAGCATTGGAAAGTGGCATTCTTGGATATTTTCTTCGATTATATACCTTTGGATTCGTCTGCACGTAAAGTACATATTTTCCGTTTTCTTCGCCCTTCGTAGCGCGAATCTCAATGTCTTCCCATGCGTAAAGTACATTATCAACAACGATTCGAAGTTGGCATAACGTATGTTTTTTATCCACAATGTTCTGGTTAGCATCTTCCAAGGTAACATAAACTCTGTCTCTGTCCAATTCCAATACTTCACCAATGAATTCTTTCTTGTCTGATGCAGCCTCTTGGAGTACCACAGAAATCTTCATACCAGCTCGAACATCCTGAACTCCCATAAATCCGCCAACACCAAGTTCTTCCATCAAGTGTCCAATGACATTCTCAATACTAGCTGTATTTTCGGCACTTTCATCATACTTGCTAAGCATCTCTTTGGTAGTAAACTCAGCACGATTGATCTTCTCTGTCATAGATTCCATGAGGTTACAAACTTGTTGCATATTATCTGAAAGAGTTTTGTTGGAAGTTTCCACTTCTTTTACCGCGTCATCAACCGCCTTGATATTGACACCAAGAGTTGTGGCATCGTTAGCAATGTCTGTTACACTTCGTTCTACATTAGCCACCTTGTCCATATTCACTTGAATCAGATTCACTGTCTCCCCAATCGCTTCCATCATCTTAGCCGAGGTCACTTCCAGATGAGCCAGTGCATCCATAATTCGATTGGATGAATTTTGAGTTCCTGCACTAAGTTCTCGAATCTCATTTGCTACTACTGCAAATCCTTTTCCAGCCTCTCCCGCACGCGCCGCTTCAATGGACGCATTCAACGCAAGAAGGTTGGTCTGAGATGTGATTCCTTCAATCGTTCCCGTCTCTTGTTTAACATTTTCAAACTCTGCTTTGAATTCGCCGAGGACCTTCTCAATCTCAGCAGAAAGCCCTGCCATTTTTCCGGTAGTTTCCACCATCTCGGCCAGATCCACTGTACTAATATTCGCATGTTCCACAGACGCTTCGATGAGCTTCACCACCTGCTCCATCTGACCTGCCACATGATCCACTTGGTCATCGATAACCGTTACCATATCCATGGACGACATCGTCTTATCATTTAATGTTTCATTGTCACGAGAAAGTTCCTGAGTATCCGTCACTACATTTTCTGCTCCCATACGGTTCTCATCTGCCAACTCTCTCACAACGGTGATACCATCTACCACTTCATTGCTTGCATATTTTACTTTTTCAACCGTTTTCACTACGCGTTCCAAATTTCCTTTAATAGAATCCGTCAATGCACCATCGGATTCAACAAGATGGCGAATCGCCATGATGGTACACGCATAACAACATAGTACGATAGCAAACTGAAGAGCACAATCGATACTAGAAACGAACTCCATCATTCCCTTCACTCGACCTTTATATAAGTTGCTTGTAACAAGCACAAACAAAGTGATCCACATCATCGTCTTAATGTACTTTGGATCCTTATAAAGAATTAATATGGAAATCAATGGCAGGATAAACACATAAGATATCTCGTCCAATGCCGTCCAAGCAACAAACCCAAAAAAGGTCATGTAGCCAAGACCCAGCACCCATTTATAATGCTTATAATCCATACCTCTGAATCTGAGCATCATGCCACCGCACAGATACTCTGCCCATCCTATAACAGAAAACAGAATAAACCAATTGCGGCCCACCTCGCCGGACATCATCTTCACCCCATAATACACCGTTACAATCAGCATCAGCATGAGCCATGTTGTCCCTGCTCGCTTGTTTGTTTTCTCATTGAAATATTTCTCGTCGTAATTTTGCATCGGCGCTTCCTCCTTCATACATTCTGTTCCCTACATTATACCATAGAACCCCTCCATAAACTAGACTTTTTATGAGATTTTTAGCTTCTTTTGTTATATTTTGCTTTTTTCTTTGGAACTTTTTTCAAATTACTGGGCCCCTACTTTTTTTACACTTCGAATATAAAATGAACCATTAATAAAGTCCTCGAATCTTTCCTGGAATAATACGTTGTAAAGCTCGATATATTCGTTTTCTCCGATTTGCACATACACGATATCCGGATCTCCAATCGTAGTTTCTGACGAATAAAATCCTTCCAACCAGTGATATGTGTAGCCGTTTACTCTATGGCCAGTATATTCAACAATATCTCTGTTGGCACCACCTTGGGCAACAAACTTATCCAACAACATTTGCTTGTAGTTTTCATAAGAAGTACAACCCTCTTTTATAGCAGGGTAAGCATTTGGTCCCACCTTTGTTTCATCCAGCGTGTGCATGTATGTCACCTTGTCGCCAGTCAATCCATAGGTCGACTCGATGTATGAATTATTATCGATCAATTCATAGGACACCAACGAAGAATCGTATTCGATCTCACACTCAACGGTAGCTCCTTGGCTTGTTGTGGTCGTCAAAACATAAGAGGCGTCACGAGTGTCCATAGCTTCTTTCGTTATATTATAGGAAATATATTGGTCAACCACCATACCGGCACCCTTAATGAAGCAATCGCCGATTTCCGTCCATTTTTCATTGCTCAAGCTCGCTGGCGAATAACAATCCAAATCGATGCGGTCATATAATACTTGTGGTTCGTCTGATACTATGCTAAGAAGCGCCTGGATCAATTCTTTATTGTACAACGCCGGATCCTTTTCATTTACCTTTGGTCCAAGTCCCTCAATCCATGTAAAATCATAGTCAAAGGTAAGTGTATAAATATTGGTACTGTTGTCTTTGGAAAGCTGCAAATCAACATCGAAATTATCAAACGTAATATCAACTTTTATGCTGGTTGCATCCATAGTAACGCACACATCATTTGATTTCACAATCCCATCGGCACGCATTTTCTTAACGATTGTTTCAAATGCACCAACTGCCTTTTTGTATGTAGCGTCATCCACGGTTCCTACAGTTCGTACAATCGGTACTTCTGTTGGCTGCGGTGCTGGCTCTGGCGTTACACTTGGTTTTTGCACAGTGGACCGCTTTGCTGTCTTGTATGTAATTTTCTTCTCTTTCCCATACACATACTTCTTTCCTGACTTGGTGTATGCGCGAACTTTGATGGTATAATTCGTATTTGGCGATAACCCTTTTATGGTCACCGTAGCATTCTTGGTCTTAATGTTTTTCAGTACTTTAGACTTATTGGCCTTATACACTCTGACCTGATAGCCTTTGACTTTCTTCACTTTGCTAATCTTAATCTTTAACGAGTTTTCAGTGGCCTTAGCCTTCGTTACTTTGGTCACTTTCGCTGGTTTTTTCGCTGCTTCCACAGTGTTGGTTTCCGTTGGCATCCCTGCGATGACAAGGGCAAGAAAGGTTAATACTGCAATGATTTTTGTTTTGTTAGACTTTTTCATACTTTTGACTTCCTTTCTTTTGTTCATATTTTACGCGAAATAGATACGCGATGATTGTGTGTTCTCTCCCTCACACCCTTAACAAAAGGATACCACTATTGGCATGAATACGCAATGTTTTCCTCTTGCATATTCATAGCCTTTTACCAACTTCAGAAGCTTGTTTTTCTAATGTTTTTTCCGTGTTTGCACGGCTGGAATTTCCTCTAAATCATAGATATATTTAAACTCCAGCAACGCCTTAGAATCTGCTTCCTGTCCCTCCAGCTCTTCTTTCAATGAATTGCTCTTATCAATAATAAAATAAATATATTTGCAACCATATTCCTTCGCCTTCGGCATAAAGTATTCAGCAACCCACGCTGTATCTTCCGGAATATTTTCAAATCCGTTTCGCGTATCTGCAACATAATTACATCCATTATGTTGCTTTATTATTTCAAGTGCATATTCCAATGGTTTTCTGTAATCCGTTTTACAGCAAAACTTCTTCCATTCAACCAATACCACATTATACGTTTCTTCATATCTCACATCGCAAAATTCTGATAAATACATAAGTTTTCCTCCCTTTTACACGACCCACAAGTCTATAAATCATCATGTATCCAATATGTCAAAATCCACACAATCAATATATTCGATTTTGTTCCAATCTCGCTCTAGAATAATATTGTCCACCTGTTGTGATTCAATCCATCCTTCTGACACCTCATCTTAATAATACATATCAAACCCGGTATCAAGCGTTTTAGCATACGTCTCCCCGGCATTTTCCAGTGCTGGCAGAATGTAATCTTTATTATATCGCACAACCGGGATACGGTCATACACTCTCATTCCCATATGTGTAAGCCCTCTTTCCAACTGCTGCAGGCATTCCAAGGTTCCGCGTCCAGTTCCTCCGGCACATGCCATAAGGATACATCGCTTATCTGCCAAGAAATGATTCTTTGTCGCATCGCACCTGCGTAATCGGTCAAAGAAAGCCTTGAAACATTCCGTCATATCAGACCAATAGACCGCGCTTATCCAAACAATTCCATCCGAACCTGCAAGCGATTTGTATATGTCTGCAAAATCATCACGGATAACACAGGTACCATTCTTATTACAAGAACCCCACCCGTTTCCACAGGCTTTGCAATACTCAAGTTTTCTTTTGTTTAAGTGAATTTCTTCAACATCAGCACCTGCGTTTACCAAACCCTTAATAAATTGATCCTTTGCAGACGCTGTCAAACCGTCTACGTTTGGACTTGACCACATTACTACCACTTTACTCATGTCTTATATCTCCTTTCATACTATTCAATATACTAAATATTTACTTGCCAAGAACCATATCGCTTTCCGCCAACTCTTTCAATCGCATGTTTATCAATCAAAACTTGAATTGCTCTTTGAACGGTTGCTCTAGACACTTTCAATTCTTCCGCAATCTCTGTCTGCTTAATCTTTGAATTTGTTTTCATAAGCATCACAATCTTTGTTTCCAAAGCCTCATCCAAAGCTTCATTTTGACGCTTTGGAACATTAGAATCTGATGCTTTAGAAGTAGTATCCTCATTTTGCTCACCAGCATTTACACTCACAAGATACTTCTTATTCTTAATCGTAGCATGCACCATAAACGCAACTGTCTTGTACTCTGGTTCCGGAAGACCTGCTTCTTCCATTTCACGATACATACGGTCTATACCTTCACCAAACTCACGCACATATTCATACTCGTGAAGAAGCTGTGCCATCTTCGGATTTCTTGAAAAATGTATTTCACGCATATTGTTAAGACGTACGGTTCCCGGTAATGTTCCCGGACTCTCAACAGTTATATGGTCATCAAACATCTTAATCTGAATATCAGTCCCCTTTATGCTGTAATCGCGATGTGCGATAGCATTTATAATAATCTCTTTCCACGCAAATTCCGGATATTCAGGCTCCGTTACAAAACGAGCATCCGGGCCAAGATAAGTATGCTCCTTTATCTGTGTTCGCACATATTCAATAGTTTGCTTAACCAAATCAAGAATACGTCCTTCAAACATCTTATCCTTAATAACATTCATTTCTGCACCAACTTTTGCCTCAATACCTTCATATCGAATAAAACGCACTCTTGACCTTGGAAAAAATCTCTGTGGGTCTTTTCCGAACATCATAATACGGCACCACTCATTTCCCTACGTCCTGAAACATTTACAATGTAATCCTCATTCTGTCGAATATATTCTTCCGGCGTTTTTCCATAACCAATTTTCTCACAGTACTTTGCAACAAATTCCATATCAATATCATCCAAAGCACTTCGATATACCGGCTCGTCCTCATAAAAACGCATCCCTTTAGAATACATAAGTTCCATACGCTCATCAAAGGTAAGTTTCTTTGACCTATCACCAACACGCATGAAAGCCTCATCTCTATGATTCACATGCATATCTGCACTCTGCGGAATCTTTATGAGCAAAATATGATTTGCATTTCCATTCTTATCAATACAGTCTACGATTTCTTTTTCAATGAAGATAGATGGCTGACAAAAATCATATCCGGCGCGAAGTATCTCATTGATATTCTTCGCATAATCGTCTATTCCAGTAATCTCGCCATTATCTTCAATTCCTACAGCAAGAAGTCCACCATCCGCATTTGCAAATGCAATCATCGGAGTAGCAATTGCTGTCGCCTCTATCTTTGCACTCTTACGGTCAAATGACTGCTTCTCTGTAGTTGTTCACATTTCTTCAATTGTCATATCTGTAAGATTCATCTGCTACCTCCTTTCTTCTGCCAATGCAGCTTTCCTAAATACGATTATATCCATACCGCAAATACGAATAACCTTTGCCCTACCCTTCTTTATCTTTTCCCATACGCCTTCTCTTATCCATAAAAACCCTCCCACAAATTGCGCCACACGCCGTGGTACAATTTGCAACACACTATTTATCTGCTTCGTTATATTCCTTGTCATCCTTATTTCTTTTATCAGACAACTTCTCCATTTGAATCTTATATGCCATCAAACGCAAAAGATACTGCGGAACCCGTCTGTTTCCTAATTCCCAATCCGTTTCCGTCATATATGGAATTTCAAAATACTCGCAAAATTCTTTTCGATTCATGCCAGTACTTTCTCTTAATTTTCTCAATTCTTCTCTCGCTTCCATGAAGTTCACCTCTTTATGCATTGCATAAATTTATTATAGAACTTTTATTACACACGGTCAACTACAAATTTCCATAAAAAGACCTTGGCGTTTTTACACCAAGGTCAAACTCATGCGCCCTTCTTCACCATGTACATGAAGCTACTACTGTCTTCGGATTTCAAATCAATTTTTCATTCCACTCAGCTCCCTTAAAGCCAACAAGTACAAAGTCCTCACCCACAACAAGGGGACGTTTTACAAGCATCCCATTTGTTGCAAGTAATTTTAATTGTTCCTCTTCACTCATATTCGGAAGCTTATCTTTGAGCTTCTTCTCTTTATAAATCAAACCACTGGTATTAAAGAATTTCTTCAACGGAAGACCACTCTTCGCATACCATTCTTTTAGTTCATCATAAGTCGGATTATCATCCACAATATGACGTTCTGTATATTTTATATTATGCTCATCCAACCACTTCTTAGCCTTTTGGCAGGTTGAACATTTTGGGTAGCAAATAAATAACATGATTTTTCTTCCTTTCGCATTTCAATTTTATAATAGGCAGCCATCACTCTGACTGCCCATTTGTTAACGAGCAGCTTAGATTAAAGTATTACCATTTCGTCATCAACTAATTTAACTGAATATCTTTTGCATACGTATAAGAAATAATTTCTCCTTGTTTGGTTGCACAGTACCCCTTTTCCTTATGAGAGTAATTAGAGATGTCTACTGAACCAAAATCCTTAAACTTTTCATATATTTTCTCAAGTACAATAAGCTCTTCATCTGAAAGCGCTGCATTCTCTGTAAGATACATCCGCATATTCTCTGGTTCGCGTAAAAATAAAAGCAGACTATTATGTGCCTCATCTTGAATAGAACCATTTTCATATCGACAGATTGTTTTATCACCCCAATTAAGGAGTTTTGCAAAAGCTCTCTGGCTAAGTCCATACTGTTCTCTAACCTTCTTTATCTCCTCGGGTAATAACAACTTATGTTTTCTTCTATACTCATTATAGGTCGTTACCAATGTTTCATTATCTAGTTCCTCGCAGAAAAATTCTTCACCACAATCAAGACAAACAAGCACTTGTGCATCCACTTCAATCACTTCGCCGCAGACGTTATATGACTCCTTTTTCGTTATAATCTTTGTTTCAACTTCTCTTCCACATTCTTCACAATACTTCTTCATCGACATCACCTCCTAAAGTCTAAGCAAAATCATCTTCATGAAATCCTATACATTTTACAATGTCTTCTCCATTCTCCTGTGTTATTTTAACCTTGATATAGAAACCAATACCATCTACATCTGTTTTAAACTCCCATATATCACCTGGTCTATTAGGATCAAAATCCTGCTTTGGCCCTTTATAATAGTCACCAACCACAAGTCCTAGTAATTCTTTTTTGCATCCATAATAGTAAGACCATGTTGTGCTAATGATTGCATATTTTTACATCTGCAAGGAAGCTCTTCATAAATATTTTCTCCTGCCTAATATTATACAGTCTGGTCTCCACTTCTTCAATCAGAGTTTCGATTTCTTCTATCTCATCATAAAGCTTATCCATCTGATCAGCCAACTTATTCTTAGCACCTGTTACCTGCTTTAATCGCTTCTGTAATCGGGATAATTTGAAGACAAGTATGAAATCAATGTTGCCTTTACCCGATTCAATATAACAAAAGGCGAATTGCAAAATTATATAATGCAATCCCCCACCATCCCAGGTAAAAATATACTAAATTTACCTAGGTTACTATTATATGCAAAAAAACTATTTTTAAGCAAAAAAAAAG